>NZ_JBXAXX010000003.1:0-296806 GCF_056781995.1 Dellaglioa sp. CoH-57-MRSF-18 | reverse complement strand
GGACATACAAAAATCCCTCCATGATTATCGGATGAAATTATATTATTTCATCTGACAACCATAAAGGGATTATTACACAAGAAATTTCTTGTTGGAACTTTTTTTCATTTGTCTTTATAGAAATTTTCAATTAATCGATTAGGTATAAACCAAATTGATGGTACAATCAGACAAAAAATTAACACCAACTCTGGTTTAATAAATACTGACATCAATCCAATAAGTGAAAAAGATAACGACACCCATGTTTTATTGTCATTTTTAATTGCTTTTGCTAAATTTGATTCAGGCCCATTTGCTCGAAGTAATTCATTAGTTAATACTACATACATAATATTAAATAATAGAAAGACAAGGCCATATAAAAAGGCAGGCGCAAATTTATTATAATGTTCACCAACCCAGCTTGTTGCAAATGGCATGAATGACATTACAAACATAAATCCAGTATTAACAATCAACACCCGCCCATTGATTTTATCCGCCAATTGAAACATGTGATGATGATTATTCCAGGTGACACCAATTAAAAAGAAACTTAATACGTAAGCTAAAAAAGTACTTTGAAGCGGTATTAAATCTGAAAATGTGTCTCCCTCTGGTGCTTTTAACTCTAAAACCATGATTGTCATAATAATAGCAACTACAGCATCTGTGAACGCTTCAACTCTACCTTTTGACATACGAACCCCCTAAATTTTTATAAATTTAGTATTACAAAGATTAGTCATTAAATCAACTAAAAATAATTCCACTTTTTAAAGATAAAATATACTTCCAACAAATATGGCAGGCATAAACTGGTAGGTTAATTTATATTTTAATGATCAACTGGGACCATATTTATCATTTATTATGTTAACTATTTCTCTTTAATTTATATATTTTAATATATTATTAGTTAATACAAATAAATTAAGGAGTTCTAGTCTATGAATAAATTAAAATGGTTTTCCGGCGGAGATGATCGTGGAAAACAGGCCGAACAAATTATTACCGATTTATTAACTGATTTAAGTACAAATAATGGTAATAATACACTTAAAATTACGTTACAAGCTTATCTCGAAGAACTAAAACAAAAACGTTCTTCTGTTCCATTCATTTTAAGTCGCATGAACTTAGATCTTTCTAAAGCCATCAGGAATGATGAACAACCTTTATCTGACAATCAATCTAAAAAATTAAAAGAGTTAACCTCTATCTCCAATATTAGATATGGTTACTAACTATATTCTTTCTTGGTTTATACCTTTATTTTAATATAAAGTTCGTAAAAAACGACTACTTACAAAAATAATCCTTTGTAAATGGTCATTTTTTGTGTCCGTAATTTCTAACAAATTAATTTATTTTTTCATAATAGACCTCTAATTTTATGGCAAAATAAAAAAGATAACTCGTCGAATCAAGTCATCTTTTCATCTGTTATGTTGAATAGGATTGTCAAAAATCACCTTAAAAACACCTTAATTTGCATTCAAACTCATTCAATCTTATTCAAACTTTTAAAATGCAAAAGTGATATTTTATAAGGCTTTTCAACCTTATTCAAACTGTAAAATGGAGATGGCGGGAGTCGAACCCGCGTCCAAGCATATTGCCACTCAAACATCTACGTTCATAGTTATACTATTTAAAATTCGCCAACCGTAGCGCCGTATAACAGGGCTAACACGTCTGACTAACCTGATTAGTCTCTTTTAACTTCTCCAGGTGGAAGAAGTTAACGTAAGTCCACTTAATTTAGGACCCAGATCTAGCACATGGACGATACTAGGAGGATCTACGTTAGAGCGCTATTAAGCAGCTAAAGCGTAAGTATTACTATTATTTTTTGCAGTTATAATTTAACTGAGCGTTTTAACGAAGACGCAAACTTCGAAACGCAATCCAAGCTCAACCTATACCTGTCGAATCCTGAACATCCCCATAACAACTATAAACATACCATATTTATCAGTTAAAATAAAGATGTAACCTGACGACTTATTCTTTGACAAAAAAATGTCATTCAACTATTGTGAAGACAGTTACTTAGAAAGGGAGTTATAAAATGAAAATTGGAATTATTGGTGCAACTGGTAAACAAGGACAATCTACATTAAAAGAGGCAGTTTCTCGTCATTTAGATGTTACTGCTATTATTAGAAATAAAAGCAAATTAACAGAAGATGTTCCTTTTATAGAAAAAGATCTTTTCAAGTTAACAACTGCTGATTTAGAATTATTTGATGTTATTGTAGATGCTTTTAACGCTCCATTTGGTCAAGAAAATCTTCATCAAACATCATTAAAACATTTAACGGATATCTTAGCTGATACTAAGGTTAAGCTCGTTATTGTTGGTGGCGCAAGTAGTCTTTTCGTTGATTCTGAAAAAACACTGTTACTTGGTGATACACCTGACTTCCCTGAAGGTGCTAAAGCAACAGCCAAAAATATGCGTGATGCTTTAGTCACACTCCGTACCGTTTCAAATGTAGATTGGGTCTATATTTCACCAGCTGCATTTTTCAATCCTAGTGGCGAAAAAACAGGCCACTATCAAATTGCCGGTGACGTTTTAACAATGAATTCACAAGGTAATAGTGAAATTAGCTATGCCGACTTCTCTATCGCATTGGTTGATGAAATTGAATCTAATTCACATCATCAAGAACGTTTTAGCGTTGTTTCTAAATAAATTTAATTATCTGCCACTTTCACAAGAAAGTGGTTTTTTTTGTAAAAAAATAAGTGATAATCATCACTTATTTTTACGTCATTATCTAAATTATATTTTAATATTTACCTGCTAAAACGTCATCAATTAAATCTAAGACGCTATCATCTTGATTTGAACCGATACGATGATTTGCCATTTTAGCTGCCATATTTGAAGACTTTTCCATTGCAAAACTTAATGGTGTGTATGCCAACATCTCAGCATCATTATCATTATCTCCAACGGTTACTACTTCATCATCTTTTACATCCCATAATTCTTGCAAAGCATTTAACCCATTTTGTTTTGTTGCCTCTTTAACATTGATATCAATAAATCCAAAACCAGAAACTTTTGCAACTAATGATTCATCAACATTTTCTTTTAATTTAACCGCAAATGTTTTATATTCGTCAATGGGGCCATTAATCGTAACTTTAGAAATAGTTTTTTCAACCTTACTTAAATTAGGGACCTTAATAATGTCTGGATAGTACGTATTAGCCATTTCTACAAAGTTATCAGACTCACTTGCATCAATATACCCACTCTCATCTGTTGATGCTAAGATTCCATAATTTGGCGATACCTTTTGGATATATAAAACTGTTTTTTCAAATACGGCTGGATCAATATTAAATGATCTGATATGGGTGTTGCCATCATAAATAACCGCACCGTTATCTGAAACGTAACCTATTTCACCAGAGATACGTTTAAAAATATCTTTAATTTTCATAACTTGATTTCCACTTGCTACCACGAAATGAATCCCTTTATTTTTTAGTTCAACTAATTGGTGACTAAATCTAACTTCATCAAACGTTTTATTATCTCTTAAAAATGTACCATCTAAATCCACTGCAATTATCTTGACTGTCAAAATTACATTCCTCCGATTATGCTTTAATAACTCTATTATACTGCATAAGTAAACGGATACAAAGAACTAAAAAGAAACGCCCCTTGGAAAAGAACGTTTCTTTACAATTTATGATTTAAAATATCATCAATGCTATCCAAAACACTATCATTTTGATTCAACCCAATGATGTGTTTTGCTGTTTTTTTAGCTAACTTTGATCCGCTAGCCATAGAAAAACTATTCGGCGTGAACGCCAACATTTCTTGATCATTATCATTATCCCCAAATGTCGCAACTTCTTCATCCAAGATTTGCCAACGATTTTGTAGTAAATTTATGCCGTTTTTCTTTGTCGCGTTCACTAAATTAATATCAATATAACCAAATCCAGACGCTTTTGCTTGAAGTTTATTATTCATTTCAGTATTTAATTGTAATGATATTCTTTCATATAACGACACGGGAAAATGACCCGTCAGCATAGAAATTCCTTGATTAAGTGATACCAAATTATCGACTCCGGTTACTTTCGGATAATAATCATTTACATCTTGAATAAATGTATCAGATTCCCGTTTATCATAGAAACCTCCTTGATTATTAACCGCTAATAGTCCTATTTCAGTGAATGTTTCCTTCAAATACTGAATCGTTTCTTGATAGAGACTATTTTCAAAAATGTATTCTTTCAATAACTCTTTTGCATCTTGAATGACTGCTCCATTTTCAGCAACGTAACCAATTTTATCTTTAATTTCTTTAAAATATTGTTCAATGGCTAAGGTTGGATTCCCACTTGCTACCACAAAATGTATTCCCTGTTGTTGCATCCTTTCAAATTGATGCGAAAATCTTTCTTTATCGTATGATTTATCATCCCTTAAAAATGTACCATCTAAATCTACTGCAATTAATTTAATCGTCATCCCTGCCACCTCTAACGTTATTATACATGATTTCTATACATAACTATATTCTTCAAATGGCGTATCAAACCAGTCATAACGCATTATAATTTGCATGACTCGATTCACAGGAATCCACAATCCCGACCGTAAAATATCTTTCATTGTCTCTAGAAATATCTTGTCATTTTTTGTACTATTTGGTTGTTTAATTTTTATAATTTCTGAATTTTCAGTTTTTACAGTAATAATATGATTGTTCAACGCAATGACTTGTGCAGAAACGATATTATCACTTATTAATTTATTATCTTTGTTTTTATCTATTTTCATTTTGTTAAACTTCCTTTCTGGTATAGGTTCATACTACCTTGGCTTTATGACTTATCTATGAAGTTATTAATAATAAATCATTAAAAAAAGCTTAACCAGTTTAAGAACTGATTAAGCCTTAAATTAATAAACAACAACAGGTTCGTTTTGTGAAACGTTCGCAAATAAAGTTGCCATTGCGGCTGGTTTTGTATTAACACAACCACCAGAACCATCTTTAAGATAAGCTGTTTTAGACCAATTTGTTCTCCAACTAGCGTCATGGAAACCAATTCCACTATTTGTGAATTGAGCCCAGTAACTAACTTTGACAGAATAATTAGCTTTACCAACTTCACTACCTTTAAGTATTGATGGCGTTTGTTTGTACATAATATACCAAACACCCTTAGTTGTATCTTCACCAGTACTATGTTTACCAGTTGCAACATCAGTTGTTAAAACAACCTTGCCATTTTTATGGATCCAAACTTTCTGCTGCGCAATTGACACTTCAGCATACGTATCTCCAAGTCCATCATTTGCAGTCGTTGTGTAACCAGTTCCATAAGTATTATAGCCAACACCATATTTATCATTGGTTGCGTCAATAGCTGCAGTACCATCTTCTAACGCTGTCAAAACATGTGTCACTGAGTCATTCATTCCAAGGGCCCAACCATATGATTGTCCACTAACTGGAACAGTACTTCCTGTAGCCGTTTTAAAATTATACTTTTTATTCAATGTTGCTTGTTTCTTATTAATTTCATCTACTTTTGCAGAAATACCACTCGTATCAACAACATATTTACCATCTTCAACAGTTGCTTGCTTAAGAATATCTGCACCCTTCAACGTATACTTCGTTGATTGAACGGTATAAACAGTCTGTCTAGCAGCTAGTGTATCCAATTTTTCAGTATCAGCTTTAACTGTTTTACTGTCAGCAGATAAAGGTTGGAGTTCAGTATCCTTCAACTTCGTAATGCTACTATAGCCAGCCTTATCATAGGCAGCTAAAATTTGCTTAACATTATATTGATTCCCTTTTTTCCCAGGTGTTACTGATACTTTTCCATTTTTTAAAATGGGACTTGCATCAACAGCCACTGTTCTTGTTTTATTTAACTTTGTTAGTTGGGTTTTTAATTGTGCTTTTAATTGATCCTTAACTGTTGTATTCAACTTTTGTGGAACAATCGCATAATTTTTCTTAACATTTGAAGGAAGAATGGTACGTTGCTTCTTCAACAATGCTTTAATCGCTGGCTTATCTTCATCAGTAAAACCAGTTGTTGTATCTTTTGCATCGACTATTTTTGTTTTACCTACATAAATAACATTTTTTGACGTTTCATTTTTTAACTTACTAATAACTTTATCAACACTTAATCCACTGACATCTGTATCATTAATTGTGATGCCTTTATTAAAATGCATACTTTGATTGAAACTTGCTCCACCAAGAATTCCCAAAACTAAAATACTTCCGATACTAATACCAATCTTTAACGATTTTTTCATAGTTTTTCACCTCATATTATGAATTCATAGTGCGCTATTCCCAATAAAAATATCATACCGCACTATGAATGTCGAATCAATTTTGTTGTTTTCTAAATTATACTCTTTATAACTTTTAAAATCTTTTAAATAATATTTGACAATAATATCAGATTTATCTATACTACATTTATCAACTAACTCAGAGAGGAAATCAAGCCTATGACTTATTCACAAGTAAAACTTAATAATCGTTGGCAAAGCCGGTTATTCAGATTGTAGTCTGTTTTTTACAGATATAATCTGTCTATTCAGATTGTATCTGTATATCGGTTTGGTTTCTATAAATCAAAACCCCTGTATGGATATCAGTATATTCATGCGGGGGTTTTGTCTTTCAAGACGGCCCTCGAATCTGAGGACTGTCTTTTTTTATTAAAAATTAAAGGGGTACTTATAAAATGAAACGATTAATTGGAACCATTATTGCGTTATTTTTATTCTTAGTGATTGCTTTTTTCTCAACACTTCAACCAACAACATTTTCAAACGCTAAAGGAGTACCAACAATTGGTATTCTTCAATTAACAACACATCCTGCACTGGATGCGATTCATAAAGGAATTATTGCTGGATTAGAAAAAGAAGGTTACGTACCTGGTAAGTCTGTGAATATTGATTTCCAAAATGCTGAAGCTGATCAAAGTAATTTAAAATCAATGAGTGACAAGTTTAATAATGAAAATGTTAATCTCATGATTGGTATCGCAACACCCTCTGCACAATCTTTAGCTAATGTAACTAAAAAAACACCAATTATTTTAGGTGCCGTTACTGATCCAAAAGGTTCTGGTTTAGTTAGCAACAATCAGAAACCAGGTAATAATATCACCGGTGTTTCTGATCAAGCACCTATTAAAGCACAGTTAGCTTTAATGAAGGAACTAATACCTAATATGAAAACCGTGGGTGTCCTTTACACATCAAGTGACGATTCAGCTACAAAACAGTATCAACAATTTAAATCTGCAGCAATCAAATCAGGCTTAGAAGTTAAATCGGCAACAATTACCTCTACAAATGATGTTGACCAAGTGTCACAATCGCTCGTAGCATCTGTTGATGCCGTTTATGTCCCCACGGATAACACAGTAGCATCAAGTATGCAGACTCTCGTTAAAAATGCGACACAAGCTAAAATTCCAATTTTCCCTGCAGTAGATACAATGGTCAAAAATGGCGGCTTGGCAACTATTAGTATTAACCAATATGATTTAGGTGTAGCCACTGGTAAAATGGCTGCTGCCGTTCTTTCTGGAAAAAGTGTCCCTGCAACAACACCAATTAATTTTGTAAAAAAAGGTGATCTTGTTATTAATTTGAAAACAGCAAAGGCCTTAAATATTACAATTCCACAAGCATTAATTGATCAAGCCAAAAATAAAGGAGAGTTAATCAAATGACAATTATTGTATCTGCTATCGGACAAGGACTCCTATGGGGGGTTTTAGGTCTTGGTCTTTATCTTTCATTTAGAATTTTAGACTTTCCTGATATGACTGTCGAAGGTACTTTTCCAATGGGCGCCAGCGTAACTGTGATTTGTCTAATCCACGGAGTTAACCCGCTTCTGGCCACATTCTTTGCATTTCTAGCAGGGACACTAGCTGGTCTAGCCACCGGGTTACTTTATACAAAAGGTAAAATTCCGATTTTATTAGCTGGAATCCTTGTCATGACAAGTTTATATTCAATTAACCTACGAATTTTAACAAAAGCAAATATCAGTTTACTTGGACAAAATACAATTTTTTCTGCTCACTTTCTAACTAATCTTCCTGCATCTTTTGATTCCGTTGTATTAGGGCTCATTCTGGTTATCATTAGTATTGGCTTACTCGCTTTCTTTTTAAATACCGAATTAGGCCAAGCGTTCATCGCAACCGGTGATAATGAAAAAATGGCCCGCTCACTTGGTATCCAAACCGATCGTATGAAGATTTTAGGACTAATGGTTTCAAATGGCTTCATCGGACTTGCCGGTGGGCTAATCGCGCAAAATAATGGCTATGCTGATATCAGTATGGGTATCGGAACGATTGTCATTGGGCTTGCTGCAATTATTATCGGTGAAGTTGTTTTTGGTAACTTATCATTAACAGCACGTTTGGTTGCCGTTGTCATTGGTAGTATTTTCTACCGATTTGTTATTTTAATTGTATTAACATTAGGCTTTAACGCAAACGATTTAAAATTAATTTCTGCTATTATTTTAGCATTCTGTTTAATGTTACCAACTCTCCGAAAAGCGCTAAGACTAAATACTTTGTTTGAAGGAGGCCATTCAAAATGACTGAACCCATTTTTTCACTTTCCAATATCGTCACTACCGTTAATACCGGTACTTCTGAGGAGCAACAAATCTTAAAAAATTTAAACCTCACCATCAATAAAGGCGATTTTATAACTGTAATTGGTACTAATGGCGCTGGTAAATCGACCCTTTTCAATACAATTGCTGGTAATATTAAACCAACGAGTGGCAAAATTATGTTACGCAATAAAAATATTACGAATGAAAATGATATTAAACGGACAAATTATATTAGTCGTGTTTTTCAAGATCCTAAAATGGGCACAGCACCTAGAATGACAGTCGCTGAAAATCTATTATTAGCCTTAAATCGAGGCAGTCGCCGTCGGTTTAAACCTCGTCATTTAAAACAAAAAATGACGCAATTTCGTGAATTAACCGCAAAGATGCCAAATGGTTTATCAGAACATTTAAATACACCTGCTGGAAACTTGTCTGGTGGTCAACGTCAAACATTAAGTTTTTTAATGGCAACTTTGATTCAACCTGACTTACTGCTACTAGATGAACATACGGCCGCCCTCGACCCCAAAACAAGCCAAGAATTATTAAAATTAACCGCCGAAATTGTTGAACAAGAACAATTATCTTGTCTAATGATTACGCATCACTTAGAGGACGCATTATCATATGGTAATCGAACAATTGTCTTAAATGATGGTCAGATTCAATCTGATTTATCAGGTGAAAAACGTGCCAACCTATCTACGACTGATTTATTAGCCTATTTTAATGATTTAGAATAAAAAATACCACAACCTTATAAAAGTTGTGGTATTTTTTTACGATTTTATATTCGCTTTCTTAGTTGCAATAACAACAACTGCCAAGGCAAGTAAGATTAATAATGTCGAACCAACGAACAAACCGTTGTATGACAATCGTTCAATTACGATTCCACCAACTAATGGTCCTAACGCTTTACCAATAGATGCGGCAATATTAATCGTTCCTTGTGCCTTACCTTCTTGACCTGGCTCGGCCAGTTCATTAATCCATGCCGGAATGGCTGGGAATGCGACCATTTCACCTAACGTCAACAAGACCATTGAAAAGACAAAATGAGAAAAGTCTTTCGCAAAAATAAGTGTTGTAAATGATAACGCAAATAAGCCAACACCCATAATAATTTGTCTAAATAATGACTTAGCAATTGTTCTCGTTACAAGCGTCACTAGTGGTTGTCCAAAAACAATGAGTCCTGCATTAATCGTCCATAATAAACTATATTGACTCAATGGAATATCTAACTTATCCATATAAATTGATAAATTACTTTGCCATTGCTCGTAACTCAACCAAATAACCAGGAATGTTAACCACATTGCGCCGATAATCCAAACTTTGGGATTAACACCAGCTGATTGTTCTGATTTTGTTGGTTTCACTTTTTTTCGTATTGGATCAACTCTATACGCTAAAATAGCAGTAATCAAAAATATTGAATATAAAATTAATGCTGATACAAAGACCATTGTGACACTAACTTCAATCACGTATCCAACTAATAATGTCCCAATAACAATCCCTAAATTTAAAGCTAAATAAAAGAGATTAAAAACATATCGACTATCTTTTCTTCTAATTGTGGCCGCAAATGAATTTAAAATTGTTGCCACAATCCCGTTACCAAGACCCAAAATAACTAGCAAAATTGGGTATGCTGGCCAGCCATGCATGAAAACTAAGCCTAATACGGCCAACCATGCAATTACGATTCCTACCAATGTCGCATAATAAGGCCGCCATTTATCAAATAAATAACCACCAGCATAATTACCAATAATAGTCGCAACTGAGTTTATTAATAGTACAATTCCAGAAAATGTTAAACTTTTACCTAAATAGTTATGCATGTAAATTGTTGTTAACGGCCAGACGAAACTTGAACCTGCGCTACTAATCACTGAACCTATTAACAACCATTTTAATTTAATTTCTTTCGTCATTTTTTTCCGAAAGCCCCCTTTTTAAGGTTACTTAATGTTCAATTTTTCTAAATACTTTTGATTCTTTTCACGATCAAATTCATTTTCTGATTGTGCGATAATAACAGCTGCTAATGAATTACCAACAACATTGACGGTTGTACGACCCATATCTATGATTCTATCAACTCCAGCGATAAAAGCCAACCCCGAAGCAGGAACACCAATAGTTGAGATTGTCGCTAATAGGACGACAAATGATGCACCAGGTACTCCAGCCATCCCTTTAGACGTAATCATTAACACAATCAATAATGTAACTTGTTGTCCAATTGATAAATTAATATGGTATGCCTGTGCCAAAAACAGAGCAGCTATTGACTGATAAATTGCTGATCCATCTAGATTAAATGTATATCCTGTTGGAACAACAAAAGAAACAATTCCCTTTTTAACACCAAAATTTTCCATTTTTTCCATAATTTTAGGCAGTGCTGCTTCAGAACTAGCCGTTGAAAAAGCAAGAATCATTTCATCCTTGATTACCTTTAACAAGACGATTAAATTAATTTTAAATAATTTAGCAACAAGACCCATTACTACAATAACAAAAAATATCATCGTTATATAGGTCACAATAATAAAGAACCCTAATGGTTTTAAAGCAGAAACGCCTAATTGTGCTATTGTGACACCAATTAATGCAAAAACACCGATAGGTGCCAATTTCATTACCCAGTTTGTCACTTTGAACATAACTTCAGATACAGCTGAGAAGAAATCAATAATCGGTTTTCCCTTCTCACCTAGCGTTGCTGTCCCGAGTCCAAATAAAACGGAAAAGAAGATAATAGGCAGCATATCACCTTTAACAAGTGCCTCAAAAATATTAGTTGGCACAATATGCATTAAAATCGTACTCAACCCAGTAGAGGTTGAGTTTTCAGTTGTAACATATTGACTAATATCGACTTTATTTAAAGCTGTAATATCTATAAATTGTCCGGGTTTAGTTAAGTTACCAACAATTAATCCTAATGCAATCGCAATTGTTGTCATAATTTCAAAGTAAATTAATGTTTTTCCACCGATTCTACCTAATTTGTGGATATCTCCCATATTGGCGATTCCGACCACTAGACATGAAACAACAATCGGTAAGACAATCATTTTGATCATATTAATAAAGATGGTTCCCAGCGGTTGAAGTGAGTTAATAATGAGTTTATTTTGATACCCAATAGCACCAATAATAATTCCTAAAATTAATCCAATTAAAATTTGCCACCCAAGACTAATTCGGTACGCTTTATAATATTTCAATTTAACCATCCTCACTATATTTTAATTTACTATGGTTAATCTTATCATATATACGAACAATTATGTTATTTTTTTATTAAAAAAGAGCAAAAAACTGTAAAATGAGTTTTTCGCTCTTTTAACATTCATATTTTTAAAATATTATCTGATGACACTAACGGAACATTGTGCATTTTGAGCCATATAACTAGCTTGAGAGCCAATAAATAATTTCTTTGAATTACTTGGCGTATTCGTTTTTGAACCGCAAATTAGAATATCCGGTTTAAAATCTGGAATAACCTTCTCAACAATTTCAGAACCTGGTCTACCAGCAGAAACAATTGCTTGTACATTTTTAACGCCAAAATCATGCGCCTTATCTACATAGCGTTCGATACTTTCTTCAAGTAATTTTTTATTTTCTTTGATAACAACTGGTGACATAGAATCAAAAATATTCATATCACCTGTCTCTAATATTGAAACAATCCCTAAAGGAATTTGTTGTAACTTAGCTAACGCTACCGCATAATTAAAAGCTAAAATTGATGATTCAGAATCATCCTCATCTATGGCAACTAAAACGCGTTTAAAAGTTACCGGTGTTATGTCAAAGTCCAACTTTTCTAATCTATTATTCATATCGTCACTCCTCACTTGTTTTGTTGCCATTATTGATGATTTTACTTACGCCAGTTACTTGGGCTCCAAAGCTGCCCTTCCATTGAGCCATGCAAGCTCTCAATTTCAACTGACTGATCTTTTAATAGCGCAATTGTAGCTTCAATCAATAATTGGTTTTCTTCTGTTTCAATTTTTTTAAGCTCAGCAATTGTCCAGTCAACATTTCCATCCATTTTAATCACTCCTTTTACTCATACAAACGTACCATAATTAGATTAATAAATTGAATTTAATGCTTACTATTTTCCAAGGCGATGATGAGTTTTGCTAACTGTTCATCACTTGCAGCAAAACTTATTCTAAAGTAGCCCTCACCAAATTCTGTGAATGCACTACCTGGAACAACAGCTACCTTTTCTTTCAGAGCAAGTTGCTGACAAAATTCAACTGACGTTAATTTTAGTTTTTTAGGTATTTCAACGAATAAATAAAAGGCGCCATCTGGTTTAATTAAATTATAACCTAATTTTTCTAAGGCTGTTACCAATCTATCACGACGAATATGATAAGCATCTCTCATTGGTACACTATCTTGCTTCCCATTTTTAACAGCTTCAAGTGCAGCTACTTGTGATAAAGTTGCCGCGGTCGTTACGTGATATTGGTGGACCTTTTTCATAGCATTAATTAATCGTTCTTCAGCTAATACAAACCCAATCCGCCAACCGGTCATTGCATGTGATTTAGACAATCCCATTATTAAAATTGTCCCTTCAGGATACAAATTAGCCATGGAAATATGCGGTTGTTCATAGGTTAACTCGCAGTAAATTTCATCGCTCATCACCCAAATGTCATGTTTTTTCAAAACATCTTTAATAGAAGATAACTCAATTTTACCATAAGAAACACCGGTAGGGTTAGTTGGATAATTAAATATAAATCCAACGATAGCTTTATTCTTATTTTCCTGCAATGTCTTTTCAATAAGCTCTGCCGTTACCCTAAAGTTCGTCGTACGTGTATCCATAAAAATAGGTTTAACGCCTTGTAACTGCATTAATGGCAAGTAAGCTGGATAACAAGGAACTGGTACTAAAATGTAATCTCCTGGTGTTGTTACCGTCTTTAATGCTGTAGCAATTGCCTCAGTTGCCCCAACGGTCACTAAAACATTCTTTGCGTCATAAGCCAATTCAAACTTTTCATTATAATAATCAGCAGTTGCCTGTCGTAATTCTGGATTACCAGCTGAGGCTTCATAATGTGTTTGTCCGTTATCAAGCGCTGTTTTTGTAGCGTCCATAATATGTTGAGGTGTGATGAAATTAGGTTCACCTAACGTTAACTTATCGATACCGTCTATTTTGGAGACCCATTCATCAAATCGACGAATACCTGATAATTGTATCTGATCAGCTACTGTATTTATTTTGATCATTAAGACACCTTCTCCGAATTAGAATGAATCTTAATTATACATCAAAAAAATAACGATTTATAAAAATTCTTATAAATCGTTATTTCAACTTATCTAAACATTGTTTTCGTTGCTTTTGCCAAAACTTTTGGCATTTTTTCATAATGATGTAATGGTGTTAATTGCGTATCTGAAATTCCTAAGAACTTATACACAGCAATTTGTGCACAACGGAACGAATACTGTTCTGTAAAGACCATATCAAATGGCATTTCTGCAAATTGACTAATAAAGGCCAAATTCTTTGAATGTTCAGGTACAACGTCAGGACGATCACCAATTGCGCGACGGTTAAATAAGGCACTCGCATATGGCATATAAACAGGTATAACATTAACAACACTATCCATAATTTCATCTGTACGTTGGCTAATATTATTCGTAGCTGTATCTGTTTGAGCCAAATGGCCTAATAATTCTTCTAACATTTCGCGACCAGTCATCTCGATAAATGGTTTTTGAACAAAATCACCCTTGCGACGAGGATATAAACAGTAACCCCAGAATACAGTCTCATTTTCTTTTTGAGCATGGAAATGAGGTTGATGATGAACCACGATTGATAATAAATTATTACTATCAACCCAGGTATTCAATGCATTACCAGGTTCTTGTTGTGTAATCCGTGCAATTTCATTTACTGCTAAATGATTATCAGTTGTGACTGTAAAACTCATCCATTCACTTTGTTGACGATCATTAAAGAATTTATCTGGTTTACCTAAGTTATAGAAATGTTCAGTAGCTTGTTTCCATAATTTAGCACTAGGTGCATAGTCCATATTTTCCACAATCGGTGTATCAATATCGCCCATTGATGAACTATCTGTAATTGAACCATTCGTATCAAATACTAAATCGCCATCATTAATAATGATTTCGCCGACTTTATTATCATTATCGACTTCTTCATATTCAAGACCAGTGACAACAATATCGTCACGTAAAGCTGTATCTTTAAATTTAAATTCAGTTATCTTACGGTTATCCACAAAGGTTACACCACGGTCTGTAAGATATTTACGCATTGGTAAAATAATACTTTCATATTGGTTATATGGTGTTCTTGTAACACCTTCCAATGTGTTAATACGACTGAATTCAAGAATCATTCGGTTCATATAACGACGTAATTCCATTGCTGAACTTTCCTTTTTGAAGGCAAAAGTTGTTTGCCACATATACCAGAAATTAGTTGTAAACATGTGTGGACTATTTTCAAACCATTTTTCAATACTGATATCATTAATCTCTGATTCCTTTGATTCAGGCATCGTCATTAATTTTGTTAGTAAAACGCGATCTCGTGTATTAAATTGCATATGACGATAATCATTCTTACCGCCTTTATTTCTAATACCATCCATTTTATCAATTAAGCGTGCAATATCATGCGTTGGATGTGCATGATCAAAATCTAAAATTTCATCTGTAACTGTCTTTCCAGGATTATCCAATGATGGCACTTCTCGAAGAACATCCCATAAGTTTTCATATGTTTCTTCATTCAACATACGACCACCTTTAGCTAGGAATCCTTTTTGATTACTCAAACCTTGGTTACCATATTCAGTCACATAATCTTTAACTGCAGCGCCATCATTAGCACCATGTTTTTCTAAACCAAACATCGTAATTTGGTCACCATGCCAGCCACCATCACGAATTAAATAGATACCTGCTGCTAAGTTACCAACACCTGTACCAATCATATATGCTTTTTGAGTCATAATCTATTCCTCCTTCGATTTTTCGCCTTCACGAATCATTTTAATTAAATGTTCCAAACGGTTTAATGTTTTTTCAGGTGTTAAAAAGTAAAAACGTTTTAATCCTGTTTGTTTATAATCAATAAGTCCCACATTTTTTAAAACTTTCAAATGATGTGAAACTGCCGGTTGTGATAACGCCATGCGGTCAACCAGCTCAGAAACCGTTAACTCTTGCCGTGACTTAGAACCTAGCAAAATAATTAATCGTTGTCTTTTTTCATCTGCCAAAGCGTTCAAAATATCTAGATTGGAAATAAATTCCTGTAGCGCTTCGGATTGCCCTGGTTCTAATTCTTCAGCTTCCATTGTCAATCATCCCCCTATATCTATCTTCATGAATATAATAACACCACGTTAGAATTTTAGCAACCGCTTTCAGTAAACGTTTTAATTTACTGCCTAATCTTTTTTATTCATCTTAATTTGAATTCATTTAAATAAAAAAAGTGGCTCTCTACATTAGTAGAAATCCACTTCACCTATCTTACATTTTATCCATTGTTTCATTTAATAATTCATCAACTTTATTATTACCTTCATTATCTGCATGACCCTTTGTCCATTCAAAATCAACATTAGTGAAAGCTGGTATTAATTCAGCAACTTGTTGCCAAAGTTCGACATTAAGTACTGTTTGACCATCCGCTTTTTTCCAATTTCGACGTTGCCAACCTACTAACCAATTTTTTTGAATTGCATTCAAGACATACTTCGAATCTAATATAAATACGACGTGTTCTTCTCGTAATCCTAAATCAATTAATTTTTTCATAGCTTGAAGAAATGCCATAATTTCCATATGATTATTAGTTTTACCTTTTTCACCATCTGTACCAGAAAAGGTCTCACCCGGTGTTTTAATATAAAAAGCCCATGCCGCAGTATCTTCTGCTAGGACGTGACCGCCTAATTTATTACCATGATTTCTCGAACCACCATCAGTCCAGACTTGAATTGAATCTGAAGTTAAAGTTACGGATTGATGAACTGCTGTCGCACTTTTTTTACTACCTGTCGCTGTTGGTCTAGGTGCCCCATCATCCATCCAATTTTGGGCTTCATCTCGCGTTTCAAATCCTTTGTATCGTGCCCCATCGTATCCATTAACCAACTTTGCCACATCAGGCCATTTTGTGAAAATACCCGTTTTACGTCCTTTATATACTGCATAAAAATTCTTAGCCAATTTAAATCACTCCATTAGTCAGTTTATTGATTCTTTTATTGTAAGCTAAAAGGCACTAAAAATATATTTAAATAAAAAATACTCATTCTAAAGTATGCAAAAAAACCACCGTTCTAATCAACGGTGGCCATCATTTATTTAACTAAATTATGCTTTTTTTGCTGCAACTGCTGCGTCGTTAGCTTTGCTTTCTTTTAAGAAAGTAGCAAGTTCTTGTTGTTTACGACGACGGTTCTTTTTGTTTGGAGTATTAACTGGACGACGATCGTTACCGACACCTGTATGGTTGTTTGATGACATTTCGCAATCCCCCTTTCTTACAATCTCTTAATTTTAAACTGTATTCAGAAATAATTCAAGTTAATCATTAATTTCTTATAATGGACTCAAAAAATTAAGTTCATAAATAAAAAAAGATAACCGGCAGTAAGTCGATCATCCTCTATGAATACTGCTCAGGTAGGGATCGAACCTACGACATCTTGATTAACAGTCAAGCGTTCTACCGCTGAACTACTGAGCAATCTTTATAATTCATTTCTGTCTATACTATTTTATACCATAGGTTAACCTATTTTGTAAAGATATTTTTGGTAATATTTACTCAATATGATTGTCTTTTAATATCGCATTCAAATCATTTTGAGCTTCTTCTGTTTTATGCCACTCTTGATATTCAGTAAATGCTTCTAGTGGCATTTCAAAATTTTGATTAATATATTTTTCATAATTAATAACGTGTGATGATCTGGGAATATTTAACTGTAGAATACGGACTTCTTTCAATAAATCTCTTTGAACTGCAAGTTCTGCTCTCCCATTTTGTACCATGTTCGATAATTCAAAATATTTAGAACCATCTTTTCTAGTAATTTCTTCAATTAATGATAAAACTTCATGACTTTTCATATTGAACCCAACTTTCTACATCTATTCTCTTAATTAAGTATAAACACATTTGACAATAAGTACAACAAGCACAAAAAAAGCCACTACATCGCAATAGTGGCTAGCATAAGAGAGAAAGAGAATTGATAAAGGTAATTCATATACCTTACAAACTTAAGATAACATCAAATGTAAGCGTTGTCAATAGTTTGTATTAAAAAAGTGCTGTCGAATGATCTACGCCAACACTTTCCTATTATTTCGTATTATCTGGATGAACAATACTTGTTGGGTTCTCAATAATATGACTTATTGAATGCCCTGATATATTTACTAAACTAAAGAATACCACAGCGACTAAAATCACAGCTGTTAGCACCTTACTTGGTTTAGACATTTTTTCATTTAAAACAGAGCCATAGAAATCCTTTTTTACCTTTTCGGTAATAACTTGCTTTGAAACGCCTAAATTTGCTTCATCAGCACTTTCTTTGTCTACTTGGTTAATAAGATAGTCATCGATACTAAACGCTTTTTGAGCCTCTTTTTGTTTCTTTTGGTACGCTGTTTTTTCTTTTTTTGATAATTTTTTAAACCAATCAATATAAGCTTTATATTTAGTGACAACTTCTTTAGTAGGACCAACTTGTTTTAAATCACCATATTGGATCCATGCGACACGATCGCATAGCATTTCAATTTGTTTTAATGAATGACTAACAAAAATAATTGTTTTTCCTTGTTCTTTAAATTCGTTAATTTTATCAACACATTTTTGATAAAAAGTATCATCGCCAACTGACAATGCCTCATCAATAATCAAAATATCAGGATCAATATGCACGGCAATAGCAAAGCCTAAACGAGATTTCATCCCACTAGAATAGCTTTTAACGGGTTGATAAACAAAATCACCTAAATCAGCAAAATTAATAATTTCATCTAAAATATCATCAATTTGTTGGTTAGTTAGACCCTGCATTAAACCTTTTAATCGAATATTTTCTAATCCGGTTAGTTGGCCTCTCAATCCAGCGCCGATAGCAATAATAGAAGTTTCTCCGCGAACATCTACAATACCGGTTGTTTGTGGAATAATCCCCGAAATAATATTGGATAACGTTGATTTACCTGAGCCGTTAACGCCAATTAAACCAAGTGTTTCTCCACTCATAACATCCATCGAGATTCCTTTAAGAGACCAAAAATGAGGTACCGTCGTACTTTTAAAAGAAAAGAATGATTTGATATGTTCAGATTTTGTTTTAAATAAGTCATATTCTTTTGTGACATTTTTTACTCTAATTTTATAATCGACCATTTTTTCAACTTCCTAAAAACGTATTTTCTTACAATTGTCATCATGTTACTAGACTTACTATCAGCCGTCAAGCAAGCACAAAACACAAATAGAACCAATCCATTTATTTTAACGCTTTAAATGAATTAGTTCTACATATGGATGATAATTTTATTTATTTTTTAATAAACTTGCAGCTGCTTCATCAACAATGACAACTACATCATCATGATTTTGTAAGAAACTTGCAGGTAGGTCTTCTGTTATAGGGCCTTCAATCATTCCCTTAATAGCTTCTGCCTTACTTTCACCAAAAGCTTCAAGTAAAATCTTGTGCGACTTCATGATTGATCCAATACCCATTGAATAAGCATATTCAGGAACATCATTTTCGTTATCAAAGAAACGTGCATTTGATTTGATCGTTGACTCCGTTAAATGAACTTTATGTGTCAAGCTATCTTCAGCTGTTCCAGGTTCATTGAATCCAATATGACCATTTTTACCAATACCCAAAATTTGTAAATCAATTGGATTATCTTCAATAATTTTGTCATAACGTTTTGTTTCTTTTTCTGAATCACTTTCAAGACCATTAGGTAAGTAAGATGTCTTAAATGGTTTTTTACTAAATAAATTTTCATTCATAAAGTAACGGTAACTTTGTGAATCTTTTTCACCTAAACCAACATATTCATCTAAGTTAACTGATGTTGAATCCGTAAAATCTAAGTCACTGGCTGTAATTGCGGCATAGGTTGTTAATGGTGTGCTTCCTGTAGCAAGTCCAAAGACTTTAGCATTTGCTTCTTTAGCAGCTTTAAAAATTTCGTAGCCTTTTTGGCCACCCTCGTTTTGGTCTTTAACAATAATTAATTTCATTTGATTGTCCTCTTTTCAATTATTTATTCCTCTAATTGGTATAGTCCAATAATACAATATCATTTTAAAAAAAGCAATAGGTCTATACCAAATAATAAACAAAAAAATGATACTACCCTTAAACAGGTAATATCATTTCTTCAATCTATCTTATTCGACAGTAACACTCTTAGCTAAATTACGAGGTTTATCAACATCATAGCCACGGTTTAGGCTTGTATAGTAAGCCAATAATTGTGCAGGCACAATACTTACTAACGGTGTTAATAAGTCAGAAACATCTGGTAATACAATTTGATCACCCTCGTTTGCTAATGTCTCTGTTGAGATGATAATTGTATTTGCTCCACGAGCCAAGACTTCTTGAACATTGCCTCGTGTATGACTTGCAGTCGGTTTATCAGTAATAATAGCTACAACTGGTGTGCCTTCTTCAATCAAGGCAATAGTTCCATGTTTTAATTCACCAGATGCAAAACCTTCCGTTTGAACATAAGAGACTTCTTTTAATTTAAGTGCAGCTTCAATTGAAACATCGTAATCAATACCACGACCAATATAGAAAGCGTTACGCGTTTCACTTAAGAATTCTTTCGCTAAGTCATTAATTGAGTCTTTATCATCAACCATAGCTTGCATAGCATTTGCAACCATTGTTAATTCATGATAAACATCAAAATTAAGAGCTTTTGTTTGTTTTGTAACTGTTCCTAACGCTTTTGCTAAAAGTGCTTCAACGGCAATTTGAGCTGTATATGCCTTAGTTGAGGCAACTGCTATTTCAGGACCAGCATGTAATAATAACGTATATGTTGCCTCACGAGAAAGTGTAGAATTTGCTGAATTTGTAATTGTTAAACTTGGGTACATCATTTCGTTAACTTTTACAAGAACCTGACGGCTATCAGCTGTTTCACCACTTTGTGATAAGAAAATAAAGAATGGTTTTTCTGAAAGTAATGGCATATGATAACCAAATTCTGAAGCAACATGTACTTCTGTTGGTACATTAGCTAAACCTTCAAATAATTCTTTTCCAACTAATCCGGCATGGTAACTTGTCCCTGCAGCAACAATATAGATGCGATCAGCAGCTTTCATTGCGTTTAAAATACTATCATCAATTTTAACAGTTTCTTCATTTTCAACATACTCACTCAATAAACGTCGCATAACAGCTGGTTGTTCATCGATTTCTTTTAGCATGTAGAATGGATATGCGCCTTTTTCTGAATCGCTATCATCCATTTCAACATGATATGAATCACGTGATACGGCTTCACCAGCTTTATTTTCAATTTCAATAGAGTCAGGTTTAACAATAACCATTTCACCATCCATGAGTTCAATGAAGTCATGTGTTTCTTTCAACATTGCCATGGCATCACTGCAGACAACATTAAAGCCATCCCCAACACCAATTAATAAAGGACTCTTATTCTTAGCCACAAACAATGTTTCTGGTTCTTCACGATCCATCATCAAGAAAGCATATGAAGAACCTTCAAGTAATGATAAAACTTTTTTGAATGCTTGTTTAGCAGTTAAATTTTCTTTATTTGCAAAATATCCAATTAATTGAACAACAACCTCAGTATCTGTTTCACTAACAAAATTTACGTCTTTTAAATATTGTTCTTTTAACTCAGAAAAATTAGTGATAACGCCATTATGTACAAGGTAAAAGCGGCCATCTTCAGAAACATGAGGATGGGCATTAAATTTACTTGGTACGCCATGTGTTGCCCAACGCGTATGTCCAATTCCAGCAGTTCCATGAACCTTATCATCAATGGCCGACTTCAAATTCGAAATACGTCCAGCCTCTTTAACAAGGTAATCTTCACCCGTTTTGTTATCAACAAAAATACCGGCTGAATCATAACCACGGTATTCTAATTTTTCCAAACCATTAATTAAAATTTCAACAGTATTCGTTTTTCCTGTTACGCCAACAATTCCACACATAGTTTATGTCATCCTTTTTTTAAATGTATTTTTTATTATTATTTTAAAATTGGTATAGATGTTTAAAAAACAAGTAACCCTTATCAATATCTATTAATATACCTTTCTGATATTTTTTTGTCAAGAATTAATATATTGGTCTATATTTTAAATCAACTTTAAAATAAAAAAAGAGTCATTTGAATTTTCATTCAAATGACTCTTTCGCTTAATTTCTAAACGCCCATTTCAGTTTGAACTGTTTGCACAATTCGATCAACATAAGCTTTAACTTCTTTTTCTGTTGGTGCTTCGGCCATAACACGTAATAAATTTTCAGTTCCACTAGGTCTCACAAGAACTCGGCCATCGCCGGCCATTTCTGCTTCAACTTCTGCAATACTATCTTTAATTTTTTGATTATCTAATGCAGCTTGCTTATCTGTCACTCTAACATTCACAAGTTCTTGTGGATAAGTCTGAACAGCTGCAGCTAATTCAGATAACTTCTTGCCTGTTTTCTTCATAACATTTAGCAATTGAATAGCAGTTAGCATCCCATCACCAGTTGTATTGTAATCTAAGAATACAATATGTCCAGATTGTTCGCCACCAATGTTGTAACCGTCAGCACGCATTTTTTCAACAACATAACGATCACCAACTTGTGTTTTAACTGATGTTAAATCAGCTGCTTCAAGTGCTTTGTATAGTCCAATATTACTCATAACAGTTGTCACAACTGTTTCTTTTTTCAAGCGACCACGTTCATTCATGTATAATCCACAAATGTACATAATTTTATCGCCATCAATAATATTACCTAATTCATCAACAGCAATACATCTATCACCATCGCCATCAAAAGCAATCCCGGCTTCAAGCTTATTTTCAACTACAAATTTAGCTAATCCTTCTGGATGTGTTGAACCAACGCCATCATTAATATTTAATCCATCAGGCGAAGTTGCCATTGTTTCAAATTCAGCATTTAAATCAGCAAACAAACGTGAAACAAGTCCACTTGTTGCGCCATTAGCTGAATCAATTCCAACATGAATTCCTTCTAAATCATCAGGAATTGTTTGTTCCAAAAATTGTGTATATTTCAGTACACCTTCTGGATAATCTGCTAATACTCCAAGGCCTTCACCTTCTGGTCTTGGCAAATCATCAGAATCTTTTTCTAATAAAACTTCAATTTCTTCTTCTTGTTCATCAGATAGTTTATAACCATCCGCACCAAAAAATTTAATGCCGTTATCTTGAACGGGATTATGTGAAGCTGAAATCATAATTCCAGCAACTGCATTTTGGGCACGTACAAGGTACGCTACACCAGGTGTTGAAATAACGCCTAATGAGAGTACTTCAATCCCAACTGATAATAACCCTGAAATCAAAGCTTGTTCAAGCATTTGACCAGAGATTCGTGTATCACGCGCAACAAGCACTTGTGGTCTATCGTTATTTTCAAGTTGTGCATGCTCTGATAGAACATACCCACCTAAACGTCCCAATCTAAATGCTAACTCAGGACTTAGTTCTTTATTTGCAATTCCTCTAACACCATCTGTACCAAAATATTTCATTATTTTCTCCTCACTAATTAATTAATTTAATGCGTTCGTTGATTCACTTGAACTACTTGAACTATCAGAACTTGTCGATGAAGACGAAGTAGCACTTTCACTACTTTCTGAACTGGTTTCAGAGCTCGTCGATGTCTGATCAGTTGTTGTTTCACTACTTTCAGTTTTTGATGCTGCGGTTCCACCAGAAGCACTAATTTTTACTTTAACAGATTCTGGATTTGATGAAATTAAATTATTCTTATCCAAATCGATACTAATTGTTTTCGTAACGGAATCACTAATCTTATTAATTGGTACCACAACATCAAGTTTACTTAATTTGCTTAAGGTTGATTCTGTACCCGTTACCGTTACTTGTTTTGTATCACTTGAAAACTTATACGTCTTCCCAGATACGCCAGTTCCACTTGAAACAAAATTCAAAGGTAATTTTTTAGTGGTTTTAGTACTCTCAACCGGTATTGTAACACCGACTGTTGATGGGGTCATGACGACATTTAAAGTTTTACCATTTACATCTAAGGCCTCAAGTAAGACTTCTTGTGAAATTGTTGACTTGATCTGATTGCTGCTGACATTTACTTGTGCAACCACTTCTGAAATAGCATTCACATCGCCTTCCGCACCGGATGCAGAAATCGTATTATTATCTAAAACAGGCGTCCCACTCTTATACCCTTGCGCTAAACGACGTTCATTAAATTTCACCTGAATAGGGAATGTCGTTGTCTTACGTTTTTGTATATTAACAGAAATTGTAGCGGGACTAATTTTATAACTAATTTCTTTGTTTAATCCTTCTGCTTGTAACTTAACAACATGTTTTCCAGGATTTAAACCCTTTAAATCAGCAAACACTCTAAAGTTTTGTGTATTCACAGTTGTTGTAATTAAAGCGCCAGGACCGTCCAATGTTAATTTTACATTTTTAGGATATCCAGTAATAAAGTATTTATCACTATCGGCCGTAATTTGTAGGCCAGCCTCAATCGTTTTTGATTCATTTGCAACTAGACTCGTTGTTTTTGAATCGGAAAAATTATTTGTATTTGCTAACTGATCATAATTAACATAAACAAATAATAAAATTGCTAAAATTAAAGAGGTTCCAATAAAAAATGAGCGACTATTAAAAAATTTATTTAGATTCATTTTTTATCCCCCTTACGCCCGAAATGTTCAAAAAATTCCCAGAAAGGGTTGTTCTTTTTAGGTTCATCATCTTTAATTAATTCAGTATTCAATAATTTAAGGTAATCTTCTTGTGATAAATCACGAATAAGTTCGTTATTTCGCGTAATTGTCACTGAACCTGTTTCTTCTGACACAACAATCGTAATTGCGTCGGTTACTTCACTGATACCTACTGCAGCACGATGCCGAGTTCCTAATTCTTTTGGAATTAAGTTACTTTCAGATAATGGTAAGTAAGCCGCCGCAACAGCTATTTTATTATCTTTAATAATTACCGCGCCATCATGCAATGGTGTATTGGGAATGAAAATATTGATTAATAATGCACCCGTAATTTCAGCATCTAATGCAATTCCGGTTTCAATATAATCTTCCAATCCAGTGTTCATTTGGATAGTAATTAATGCCCCAATTCGACGTTTTGACATATATTGAATAGCTGAGTCTAGTCCAGCAATCATATGTTCTTCGTCTTTGTTTTTCTGTTTACCTCTTGAAAAAAATGATCCACGACCAAGATGTTCCAATCCACGTCTTATTTCCGGTTGGAAAATAACAACCATGGCGATAACACCCCAATTGATAACTTGATCCATAATCCAAGATACAGTTTGTAGCCCAACGACCACACTAATTAGCTTAATCACAACAATAATTATGATTCCTCTAAAAAGTTGAACCGCTTTTGTTCCTCGTAAAAGTACCATGAGTTCATAAACAACAAACCAGACAACGATAATATCTAGTATATTGACCATATGCCCCCACGTTACAAGACCACCCCAGTTAATGGACATCACTCGGCCTCCTCTATTTTATTAACCGTTTTATTATACCACGTTGTTAGATTTGTTTCCTCATCCCGCCATATTTTCTATTATCTACCGGATTATTAATTTGATTTCATCTCATTTTTTGCTACACTGAAGTTACTATAGAAAAGGATGACCATTATGATAAATACAAATGTAAAGCACGGTATCAGATTATTTTTTATATGTTACTTAATTATTATTTACTTATTCGTTTACAACCAACAATCACCTTTTAATTTTTTACTCTTAAATACATTTTTAGGTTATCTGCCAATTGAATTAGCTTTTCACATCAAAGATAAATTATCAAATACTTATTTTTGGCTGTTAACAGCAGCTTGGCTATTCTTTTATCCGAACGCGCCTTACCTATTAACTGATATTTTTCATTTAAGCTTACTGCATCCCTATGACATAATGACAGGATTAATTAAATTAGATATTCATATGTGGCTAAACTATACTTATTTGTTGGTAAGTACCTTATCATGTACGTTACTTGCACTCGTTGGATTTTCTCAAATTGCCGACCAAATTAAAGAACGACTACACTTAACACCTTATTATTTTCGTTATGTCGTTATATTTGGCCTAACTATTTTGTCATCTGTCGGTGTCTATATTGGTCGTTTTTTAAGATTACACACTGTTTACCTACTAACATCACCAAAATTAACATTAAAATTGATTGCCGATATGTGGACAATTAAAATGTTAGCTTTTGTCGTTTTACTAACAATAGTCCAACTAGTTATTATCATTTGCTTAGAAGTCTATAGAAAAACAATAAAATAGGTGTAACTCGCATATAAATTGCGAGTTACACCTATTTTTTAGTCCTCTTCAGAAAGCATAATAACATTTTCAGAATAATTAATATATTCACGTAAACTTGACGCTAATGACCATGTAATATAGCCTCGTTCCATCAATTCCTGCATCGCAGAACGTTCAGCCGCAATAGCCTTTAATCTAAGTTGGTAACTTTGTTCCTCAGATTCGGCTTGATTAATATTTTTGGTCCGTTTTAATGTTTCGATACGATTACGATAATAAACAATCAAATGATACATAGCTTGCTGCTTAAATTGTTGATTGCCATCATCAGATTTTTTAACATACGTTGATAGTGCTTTAATAGCTGCTTTTGCTAAAGCTTTTTCTATATTTCGTCGTTCATAAACCATTTTTAATTCTTTTTCAGAATAGAGTGTCCGTCTCACAACCTTACCTAATTGAACAAAGGCATGATTAATATTTCTAACCGTTACAAATGAGATTTTCCGATTATTAATTTGACCTAATTTCGCTTTTTGTTTCATAATTTTCTTACTAATAATTGAATAGTTTTTATTACTAATAGCCTGCTTTAATCTCATTTTATCTAACGCTTCGAGTTCTCCATCTAAAGCAATTCGCCTAATGTCTGCTTCTTCCTCAACAATTTGGCGTAATCGTTCATCATCCTGATCAGAAAACTCAAGTCGACGAATCATAAATTGATATTCTAAAATTAATTCATAGGCAACTTTTTGATTAGATTCTCGTCGTTCAGATTCCAAGCGACTAATAGCAACTCGCATAATATAAATACGAGCTTGCTTTTCATTGAACTGCGTATCTCCGCTATCACTAGTTATGATAGCATCCTCATCTTCAACTAAAGTAGCATCAGGAACCTCATTACTGGTTTTCATTATTCCTTTTTCTTTAGTTAAAAGAGGTAATATCAAAATTGCGGCTACTAAACTTAAAATAATCACGCCACCAGCAATAAATAACATTAATGAACGCTCTGGAAAAGCAGCACCTGTTTTTATTATCGTTGGGACTGTTAACACACCAGCCATTGTAATTGCACCACGAACACCTGAAAATCCTGATATTAACGCAATACGCCAACTTGGCTTTGCCTTATTTTTTGATTTATTTTTCTTAGAAATTAATAACATATTAATATACGTCCAAACAACACGAATCACGACTAAAAAGAGCCAGACGACAAAAACATCAATAATAGCCGAAAGAGTACTACTATTGTTATCTTCTAATGTCTTTGACATCGCAATTGGTAATTCAATTCCAAGAATAATAAACACAAATCCATTCAGGAGATAAACCACAATTTCCCAGGTTTTTTCAGTTACTAACTTAATTTCAGGTAAGTACGTCGCGAAAGTATTCTTACGCATACTAGAGATAACGCCAGCGACAACTACCGAAATAACACCTGATGCATGCAAAAATTCTTCCGTAAAAAGAAAAATGATGAAAGGTGTTAAAATTTGTAATATCGTATTAAAAACAACATCATTAATCCCTTGCCTCATTAAAAAATCTCGTATTGTTGAAATCAGCAACATTAACACTGCTCCCGAGATAAAACCAACAATCGCAATATACGTAAAATCACCAAGCGCCTGTCCAAATGAAAAATAGCCAGTAACCGCAGCAGCAATCGCGTATTTAAAGGCAATTAATCCACTTGCGTCATTAATTAAACTTTCACCACTAACCAAATTTAAAATATTACTTGGTAATTTTGCTTTTTCAGCAATCGATTGCACAGCAACTGGATCCGTTGGTGACAAAATAGCTGCCAGTGCGAATCCAACTGCTAATGGCATTTTTGGAATCAAAAGATGAATGAAAAATCCAACTACCACAGTTGTTAAGAAAACCAATAATATGGCATTCGCAAAAATGGAACCTCTTAATTTCCACAATTCACGTTTTGGAAATTTTCGACCATCATTAAATAATAGTGGCGCAATAAAGAGTAATAAGAACCAATCTGTTTCTAACTCAATTGAGACTTTAAAAATTAAGGCAACGACAAAGCCTAATGCTATCTGGATCAATCCAACGGGTATTGAAACCAGATAATGACTGATAACATTTGATAGTAAAACAAGTGCAGCTAAAACAATAACCGATTCAAGTAGCGGCATTTACCATCTTCCTTTCTACTTTAGTCTTCTCCGATAATTCTAACTTCCGTTTCTAATCTAACCTTAAATTTTTCCCACACAACGTTTTGAACATGCTTAATAACATCCATATAATCTGTTGCAGTAGCGCCGTCTACATTAACAATAAACCCGGCATGTTTCTTTGATACTTGTGCGCCACCAATTTGGTAGCCTTGTAACCCAGCTTCGTGAACTAGTACACCAGTATAGTGTCCATCAGGTCGCTTAAAAACACTTCCACATGATGGGTACTCTAAAGGTTGTTTAGATGCACGTAAAAAGTTAAACTCATCCATTTTTTCACGGATATCATATTTATTACCTTCTTTTAATACAAAGGTTGCTTCTAATATGATGTCATTATCATCTTGAATTTGACTATGACGATAGTCAAAGTTCATTTCTTCGTTAACTAGTGTTTTCACATAACCAGTACGTGTAATAACACTAACTTCACTCAATACCTGGCTGATATCACCATCATATGCACCAGCATTCATAAATACGGCACCACCAACACTCCCAGGAATCCCAGCAGCAAATTCAAAATTAGTCAAGCCAGCTTGGTAAGCTTCTTCTGTTGTCTCAATAAGTGAGGCACCAGCTTGCGCTATAATTTTCGTCCCAGATACAGCAATTTTATCCATATCCGTTAAAATGATTACAAGTCCACGAATACCGCCATCTTTCACAACTAGATTACTCGAATTTCCTAAAACAGTTAAAGGAATACCATTTTCATTGGCTGTATTCACCAAAATTTTAACATCTGACACTGCATCAGGAAAAGCTAAAAGATCAGCCATCCCTCCCGTTTCAGTATTTGTATATTTAGCAAGTGGTTCATTTTTTAAAATTTTAATAGATGGAAATAGTTCTACAAAAGTGTCAATTATCATTATTTATTCGATTCCTTTCAACATTTAGCAATTCCTTCTAGTTTAACACGTTCAATGTTTATTTTTCTATTTTAACGCACAAACAAGCGACTTTTAATTGTATAACCTAACTGTTATACTTTATTAACATTATTAGACCGAGTATTTTAATAACCTTATCAGTCATATCGAATTAAAAAGGAGTTAATTATGAATTTTGTTACAATGGATTTTGAAACTGCTAATAATCAGCGTCATAGCGCCTGTTCAATTGCTTTAACAGTTGTTCGAAATAATCAAATCGTTGATGAATTTTATTCACTTATTAAACCGGAAACACCTTTTAATTGGCGTAATGTTCAAATTCATGGTATTCACGAAGAAGACGTTGAATTTGCACCAAAGTTTCCAGAACTATGGTCACATATTTCGCCACTTTTCCAGAACAATAGTTTAATCGTGGCACATAATGCCCCCTTTGATAACAGTATTTTGCATAATACATTGGGTTATTATGGATTAGAGACACCCCAATTTTTATTGTTAGATACGGTTAGAACAAGTCGTAAATTATTCCCAGAATTTCCAAATCATAAATTAAATACGGTTTGTGATGAATTGGGAATCACGTTAACAAATCATCACAATGCCTTAGATGATTCCGTTGCTTGTGCCAATATCTTACTCTATCAAGAACACGAATTTGGACAAGAAATTTTAAAACCATTTGTGAAGCCAGCATAATCAAATTTAAGCACATTAATAGGGCTACTGTTTAAACTGTTATATGATGACCGTAATCAAACCAAATTGGGGGAAATTACAATGTCAATTTATGATTATCAGGTTACACTAGAAAATGGTGAAACTTATTCATTAGAAAAGTACAAGGATCACCCTTTATTAATTGTTAATACAGCCACTAAATGTGGTTTTGCGCCACAATTTAAACAATTAGAAGAATTATATGAGGATTATCAAGACCAAGGATTAGTGGTACTTGGGTTTCCATCGAATCAATTCCATCAAGAAGTCGATAATGATGCGCAAGCAGCAGCTACCTGTCGTATGACATATGGCGTTAGTTTTCCAATGCATACCATTCAAAATGTAAATGGAGAAGATGCGTTACCACTATTTAAATACCTGACTGATGAAACGCAAGGCGTGTTGGGTAGCTCAATTAAATGGAACTTCACTAAATTTTTAGTTAATCGTGATGGACAAGTTGTTAAACGTTATGCACCTAAGACTAATCCTTTAAAGATGAAACCAGAAATCGAAAAATTGGTTAAATAAAAACAAGTTAGCTGATACCCCCATTTAGAGGCTATCAGCTAACTTGTTTTTTTAGTTGAAATGGGCCAACATATTATCATATTGTAATCCATTACTTTCTAATTCGATAGTACGTAAATTATCATCATGATCATCTTTCAATAATGTAATTTTTAACCAATCATTTGGTAATTCATCCTGAATAAATTCAGACCATTCAACAACACTCACACCATCAGAATTAAAATATTCATCTAACCCTAAATCTGCGCCGCCCATCCCTTCAAGTCGGTAAACATCCATATGAAATAACGGCAAACGGCCCTCACGATATTCTCTCACAATTGGAAATGTTGGACTTTTAACGTTCCGCTTGATCCCTAACCCAACGGCTAAGCCTTTAGCAAAAGTTGTCTTTCCTGCGCCTAAATCACCATCCAATAACAAAATCATATTAGGTTCAACAAGCTGTCCAATTTTTTCGGCAATTTCTTGTGTTTCTTCTACAGAACTGACTTCAATATTCATTAATTATTTCACCATTTCATTCTAAACTTTGCGCAGCTGTAATAATACCAACCTTGTAAATTTCTTCTACGTTAGCACCACGAGATAAATCTGAAACCGGTTGGTTTAATCCTTGTAGGATAGGTCCGATAGCTTCAAATCCACCTAAACGTTGTGCAATTTTGTAGCCAATATTTCCAGATTGTAATTCAGGGAAAATGAAAACATTTGCTTGTCCTGCAACCTTTGATCCAGGTGCTTTTTGTTCACCAACACTCGGTACAAAAGCAGCATCAAATTGTAATTCGCCGTCAATCGCTTCATTTGGTGCTAGTTTTTGTGCAATTTCAGTTGCTTCTGCTACCTTTGATACCTCTGGTGCTTTAGCTGAACCTTTAGTTGAAAAACTAAGCATTGCTACTTTGGGATCAATATCAAAGAGACGAGCCGTCTGAATGCTTGCAATTGCCATTTCTGCTAATTCTTGAGCAGTTGGATTAATACTGATCGCAGCATCAGAAAATAAATACTTTTCTGTATCATTATTTCTGGTCATAATAAAGGCACCACTTGTCCGACTCACGCCTGGTTTCGTTTTAATAATTTGTAATGCAGGTCGAACGGTATCTCCAGTAGCGTGAACAGCTCCAGAAACCATCCCTTCAGCTAATCCCATGTAAACGAGCATTGTACCGAAATAATTAACATCGCGTAACATTTCTTCAGCTTGTTCAGGTGTATTTTTACCCTTACGTCGTTCAACAAAGGCCGTTTTCATCTCATTAAAATCTGTTTCAGAATATTGTTTAGGATCAAGTAATTCTACACCGATACCATCAAGAGTTAAATCGAGCTTTGTGGCTAACTCTTTCATTTTTGCAACATCCCCCAATAAAATAGGTTCTGCCAAATTATCTTCTGCTAATTTAACGGCTGCTCTTAGAATACGTTCTTCTTCCCCTTCAGGAAAAACTATTTTAATTTTTTTACTTTCAATTTTGCTTTTCAAACTTTCAAATAATGACATATCATTTCCTCCTAATTAAGTGTTACTGGGTAATTGCCAGTTAATCGGTGGCAATCCCTGACTTATTAAATTTTGATTTATTTGTGAAAATGGTTTCGATCCAAAAAAACCGCGGTAAGCAGATAACGGACTTGGATGAGGTGATGTTATCACAATATTGTGATCTGTATCAATTAATTTAATCTTATCTTGGGCTGTCTTCCCCCATAAAACAAAAATAATTGTCTGTGAAGATTCGGATAATCGTTCAATCACACCATCTGTTAATAATTCCCATCCATGATTACGATGAGAATTAGCGGCGCCATCTCTTACAGTTAAGACTGAATTTAACATCAAAACACCTTGCTCCGCCCAACTCTTCAAATAGCCATGATTAGCTGGTGGAATTCCTAAATCTGTTTCCAATTCTTTATACATATTCCGTAAAGAAGGTGGAATTTTTTCTCCTGGTAAAACAGAAAAACTCAACCCATGAGCTTGATGCTTTTCATGATAAGGATCCTGTCCCAATAAACAAACTCTAACGTCAGAAAATGGGGTCAGTTCAAAGCTTTCAAAAATGCGATTTTTTTCCGGATAAATCGTCTCATTTTGATATTCATTATCAATAAACGTTTCTAAATCAGCATATTTAGATTTTGCAAGCTCTTCGGTCAAAATGGGTTGCCAATCATTATCGACATTAATATTCATTGTCTAACACCTCACAGATTAAGTTTACCATATTAGTGAATACAAAAATAAATGATTTGATTAAAATATCGAGCGGTTTCATGTTAAAATGAAACCAGTAAATAAGATTAGAGGAGTGTTGAATTTATGATAAAAATTATTGCATCAGATATGGATGGTACTTTACTAAATGATCAAATGGTGATTTCAGAAAAAAACGCCGATGCGATTAAACAAGCACAAGCATTAGGAGTCCACTTTATCGTTTCTACTGGCCGTGGCTATACTGAAGTTAAACCTTTAATTACAGCAGCCGGGTTCAATAGTCCAATGATTACATTTAACGGCGCAGAAGTTTTAGATGGAAATGGTAAAACACTTAGTACAACACCTATTTCAAAAAAAGTCGTTCAAACTTTAGTTCAAACATTCAAAAAAGAAAATTTTTACTTTGAAATGACAACCTCAAACGGTGTTTATTCTGATAATCGTGCAAACCGTATTCAAAATGTAGCGCGTCTAATCTCTGATACAAATCCAGATACACCATTTAAAATGGCTGTTTCATTAGCTGCAGCTCGTCTTGAATTAATGAATATCAATTACGTTGATGATTACCAAACAGTCATCGATGATTCAAAAATTGATATTTTTAAATTAATTGTTTTCAGTATGGATGGTCAAGAAGAATTACTCCCTTTAAAAGCAAAAATTGAAGAAGAAGACTCACTTGTTGTTACCTCTTCTGCACCTACTAACCTTGAAATTAACAACGTAAATGCCCAAAAAGGGATTGCACTCCAAGCTTTCGCTAAAGAACTTAATATCCCAATGTCAGATGTCATGGCAATTGGAGATAACTTAAATGATGTTTCTATGTTAAAAGTTGCAGGCGTCAGTTACGCCATGGAAAATGGCCACGACGAGGTAAAACGTATTGCCAATCATTCAGCAAAAACAAATTCTGAAGATGGTGTTGGCTTAGCTATTCTTGAACAGTTAGCTGAAAAATAAATCGATTGAGACTAAAAAGTGTAATTAATTAGAAAAAATAAGTCTATAAAAACTGTTGTTGATAGTAGTTTAAAAACTATTACCAATAACAGTTTTTTTACAACGAAAAAAACAAAAGCCATAAGACTTTTGTTACGTAATCAATCAGCCCTGTTACTCTCCAACTATCAATTATGAAACCCATAATACGTCGCTAACCAATTTGGTACTTATCTTTATTCAGTTGTTAGTAACACGATTACTTTCCCAAAACTATCCTGATTTTGTAAGTAAGCATGCGCTAAAGGAACTTCACTTAGTTTGAAGTTTTTTTCTGGTTTCACATCAACATCATATTTTGAAATGTAGTCCAACAGATCATTCAATTTATCCTGACTGACATTGTCAGAGTAAAAACTAGTGAGGTAACTATTTTTCTCGATATCTATAATCGGATCAAATTCTTCTAAAAACCATTTACCTCCTAATTGTCCCGTACTACATAAAATGCCTCCTTCGTTTAAATGTTGAAAACTATCTTTTATAGTGGCAGGGCCAATTAATTCTAAAATTTTGTCATACTTCTTTTCAGTCTCTAATACACCAGTCTTATCTATTATTACATCATTAAAACCAGCGGACAATAATTGCTCATTTTTTGCTTGGCTCCGACTAGTACCATCAATTACAATATCAGGATATCTGGCCTTCAACAATTTAAGAAATGAAATACCTACTCCACTTGTGGCGCCTCTAACTAAAATTTTATCTTTTTTTGTAATTTTTAAGTTTTTCATTGAACCAAATGCTGTATAGTACGTTTCAGGAATAGTCGCAAGTTCTTTCCAAGATATATTTGTTGTTATTGGATATATTTGGTTATTTGGTAATGCTACATATTCAGCATAGCTGCCATCAAATGCGCGTCCCATTTCTCCCATAATGGAAATAACTTTTTTCCCTATAGGTAATCTTTCAGGATCGCTCGTTTCTTCAACAACACCCACACATTCAATGCCTAAAACCCTAGGAAACAAAACAGTTGGCGATTTTCCCTCTCTCGTAAAAATCTCCGATCTATTGATACCAAACCCTTTTATTTTAATTAAGGACCAGTTAGCTTTTATTTTAGGTAAATTTACCTCTTGGTAAATAAGCTTATCTGTTCCTCCTGCTTCATTAACAACAATTGCTTTCATAATTTTACTTTTCTCCTTTGCTAAAAAGCTTTTTTCAATTCAAATCATCGTAAACATCCTAATTTTTAGTAACTATACATAAAAAATCCTAACCACCACGCGAAGTGATTAGGACCTTTTACAATGCTTGCCCCACCAAAAATTAATGAAAGGCCGAAAGATTTAATTAGTTTGCACTTTTTATGCATTTAAAACTTTGTTTAAGAAATCTTTTGTTCTATCATTTTGCGGATTACTAAATATTTCATCTGGTGTACTACTTTCTAAAATGTAACCATCAGCCATAAAGACCACACGATCAGCCACTTCTTTAGCAAAACCCATTTCATGTGTGACAACAACCATTGTCATACCATCCCTCGCAAGTTGTTTCATAACATCTAAAACATCCCCAACCATTTCTGGATCAAGTGCAGACGTTGGTTCATCAAATAACATAATATCTGGTTTCATTGCAAGTGCGCGTGCGATTGCGACACGTTGTTTTTGACCACCAGATAACGAAGCAGGTGCAGCATCTGCTTTATCACTCAAACCAACTTGGGATAAAAGACGTTTTGCTTCCTTAGTTGCTTCTTCTTTTGTTTCTTTTTTTAATTCAACAGGCGCTAAAATAATATTTTCAAGAACGGTTAAATGTGGAAACAAATTAAAATGTTGAAATACCATGCCAATATTTTGACGAACAACATTTAAATCAGTTTTTGGATCACTTATATCATGCCCCTCAATAATAATTGAACCGGAAGTTAAATCTTCTAATTTATTTAAACAACGTAAAAAGGTACTTTTCCCAGAACCGGAAGGTCCAATCATGCAGACAACTTCTTTTTCTGCAACTGAAATATCTAACCCCTTCAAAACTTCATTTGAACCATAGTTTTTTTTCAAATTTTTAACTTGAATTTTAGCTGCCATTATTTAATCTTCCTTTCGACTAAATTAGATAACCACGTTAATAACGTTATGATAACGAGATAAATCACCGCGATAATCAACCACATCTTGAATCCTTCAAGGTTTCTTGCGATTATAATCTTACCTGTTTGCGTTAATTCTAAAATACCGATAACAGATAAAATTGACGTATCTTTCAACGTAATAATAAATTGATTAATAAATGATGGAATCATAATCTTAATTCCTTGTGGCATAATGACTTTCATCATTGCTTTTCCATAAGGTAATCCTAGACTACGAGCAGCTTCCATTTGGCCATTATCAACAGCCTTAATCCCACCTTTAACAAAGGCCGCTGTATACGCACCTTCATTTAACGTTAAGGTTATAATACCTGCCACAAATGCTGGAATCTTGCTCCCGGTTAAATTAGGAATACCAATGTAGATAAAGAAGGCCAATACAATTAGCGGTAGGCCACGGAAAATGTAAATTAATGTACTTGAAAGCCCATTAAGCCATTTATTTGGCGCAACACCCATCATACCTAAAATAATCCCTAAAACTGTTGCACAAACAATAGCCACAATTGTTAATAACATTGTTTGTTTAAATCCTTCTAATAATGAGCCACTATTTGTTTTCAATAAACCTAAAATTGTTCGAGAATTTTTAGAGTTAGCATTTTTTGCGTTCGTTCCAGTGTACTTATCAACAATCTTTTTATATTCACCGTTAGCTTTAAGTTTCTTTAGCCCGGCATTAAATTTTGTTATTAATTCTTTATTTTGCCCTTTTTTAACGGCGAATCCATATTCACCTTTTTCATATGTTTTACCAACTACTTTCATTTCAATACCATTCTTAACACCATATGCTAAAACTGGTTTATCATCAAAAGTCGCATCGGAATTTCCTGTCACAACATCGTCATACATGTTACTTGAATCATCAAAAGTTGTTGTTGTAATATTATATTGTTTTTTAATTGAGTTTACGAATTCTCCGGCAGCTGTACCAACTTTAATCGCTACCTTTTTCCCTCTTAAATCATCCAAAGATTTAATTGAACTGTTTTTACCAACAGCCATAGCTACCCCAGCTTCATAATAACTATCTGAGAAATCAAATTTAACACGACGTTCTGGAGTTATCATCATACCAGCCATAACCCCATCAATTTGGTTAGCATCTAATGCTTGAACCGCTGCATTAAACCCTAAGGCTTTAATATCAACTTTAAATCCTTCCTCTTTAGCAATGGCTCGCATTATATCCATATCAATACCAACATATGATTTACCATCTTCTGCTTGATATTCAAATGGTGCATAAGTTACATCAGTCCCGATTGTATACGTCTTTTCTGCTGCATTTACTTGATTACTATGTAAAAATAATAAAAATACACATGCGACCATGATTGACATGATCATTGACTGCCATTTTTTCATAATATCCTCCCCAAAACATTTTGATGTAACATAATATAACATATCTACACTTAGCAAGCAATTTAGTTGTTTTGACAATTATTTAAGTACCCTATACACTAGAGATATTCAGGAAAGGATGGTTTATATGATTATTAGAAGAGCAACAAAAAAAGATGCACACGAGGTCGTTCCTTTAGTGAATATTATTTTAGAAGATATGGAAATTCCTATTCTTCAAGAAATTCCATTACCCGACCTATTCAAAGTGCTAGAGCTTGCATTTGAAACAGAAGACTACCGTTACAGCTACGGTCGTGTTCAAATTGCCGATATTGATGGTAAGGTTGCTGGGATAGCATTTGGTTATCCGGATGAAGATGAAGACCATCTTGATCTTGCTATGAATCAATTTTTCCCACAAATTGGTTTACCTGAAACAACTGAACTCTTTCCAGACTCAGAAGTTTATCCAAATGAATGGTACCTTGATACCCTTGCTGTTTCACCAGATTTCCAAGGACAAGGCATCGGCACAAAACTTCTAGAGTCTCTTCCCGAGATTGCCCGTGCAGCTGGAAAAACAAAGATTGGCTTAAACGTCGACTTTGCAAATCCTAAAGCAGAAAAGTTATACACAAAAATGGGCTTTAAAACTGTTGGTAACATGATTATTAGTGGTCATGACTATCATCATATGCAAAAAGATATTTAAATAAATAAAAAGGTCTGCTAAAAATAAATTTAGCAGACCTTTTTTCATATCTTTATTCTAAAACTTTTACAGTAACTGTCTTTTTACCCCATGTGTAACATCTTGCATTTGAGATAAAATGCACATCAATTCGGTTTCCTTTAATTGCTGAACCTGTATCGCCAGCAATCGCAACACCATAACCAGATACCCAGACAACAGTTCCTAGCGGAATAACTGAAGGATCCACAGCAATTTGTTGTGGATTAGTTAACAAACTTAACCCATATGATCCATGAGTTCCCATCCCTGGTGCATTTGTTGAATAAGCCGTTGCGACCATTTGTAACGTTTTCTTAGTTGATTTGCCAGAAGTATCGTTGCTTGCTTTTTGGTCAGTACTTCCTTTTTTATCTGATGAATCATCACTTTCAGCCTTTTTAGCTGCTTCTTTTTTAGCAGCTGCTGCTGCCTTAGCATCAGCTTTAGCCTTTGCTTCTCTTGCTTTTTTTGATAACTCAGCATCTTTAGCCTTTGTTACTTTGGCTAAATCTTTCTTTGCGTCACCTAAAGTATCTTTTAACGCTGCTAATTGTTTATTCATTTCTTTTGTTTCTTGTTTTGTTTCAGATTGTTTTAATTTCAATGATTTTTGTTCAGATTCCAAATGCGCTTTAGCATCTTCCATGGTTTTGATATTAGACGCAACATCTTTCATCGTTTTGTTATCAGCAGATTGTAAAACAGAAACTGCGTAAACACGGCTAATAAAATCACCAGCATTCTTTGCTTCAAGAATAGCCGTTACCATTTTACTACTTGAATCATTAACTTGTAGACTTCTTAATCTATCTTTAGCATTTTCAATACGTGTATCTAATTGTTTTTGTTCATTACCAATTGATTTATCTTGTGAACCAATTTTCTTTTCTTTATCAGAAATTTCTTGATTTAATTTATCAATTTTTGCATACTCATCATTAATACTCGTTAATGACTTTGAAATTTTTGAATTAGCAGTTGTTACTTTCTCTTGTGCAGCTGATTCTTGTTTTTTTAAATCACTGATAGATGTTGCACTAACAGAAACCGAACCACCTAATAAGCAAAGTATAACTGCCGTAAAACCAATAATATTTCTAATTTTCAAAATAATACTCCTTTTTGTAAATAACTTTATTACCCATTTCTAGAGTATATCGAACCGACAAGTCAGACATGTGTCAGGCATATTACAAAACATCACTCATATTACAACTCTATGACTAACGTACCCTCATTTTCAGAAATAATCATTTTATTTGAGTTCATTTTCAAAACCGTTTCATTTTGAGCCTGAAATATGCTATGATATGTAGATTATACAAACGAATAGTGAGGGTATTAAATGATAACTGTAAGTAATGTAAGTTTAAGTTTTTCAGACCGTAAGTTATACGATGACGTTAATTTAAAATTCACGCCTGGTAATTGTTACGGACTAATCGGTGCTAATGGCGCTGGTAAATCAACATTTTTAAAGATTTTATCTGGTGAAATAACACCAAGTACAGGTAAAATTTCATTAGATCCAAATGAACGTATGACAATGCTACAACAAAATCATTATGGCTTCGAAGAATATACTGTTCTTGAAACAGTCATTATGGGTTACAAAGAACTCTATGCTGTTATGGAAGCAAAAGATGCTATTTATGCAAAAGCTGATTTTTCTGATGAAGATGGTATCAAAGTTGCTGAACTAGAATCTGACTTTGCTGAAATGAATGGTTGGGAAGCTGAATCAGAAGCTTCAACTCTTTTACAAGGCTTAGGCTTCGCTGAAGATATGCAAAATAAAAAGATGAGCGAACTAACAGAAAGTCAAAAAGTTAAGATTTTGCTTGCACAAGCACTTTTTGGTAATCCTGATGTTCTCTTACTTGATGAACCTACTAATGGGTTAGACATCAAATCAATTAACTGGTTAGAAGATTTCTTAATTAACTTCTCAAATACCGTTATTGTTGTTTCTCATGATAGACATTTCTTAAATAATGTCTGCACCCACATGTGTGATGTTGATTTTGGTAAAATCAAATTATTCGTTGGTAATTACGACTTCTGGATGGAATCAAGTGCCTTAGCTTCAAAACTTGCAAATGATTCTAACGATAAAAAAGAAGCTAAAATCAAAGAATTACAAGATTTCGTTGCACGATTCAGTGCTAACGCTTCTAAATCTAAACAAGCAACTTCTCGTAAGAAAATGCTTGAAAAAATCACACTTGATGATATTCAACCTTCATCACGTCGCTACCCATTCATTAACTTTGAAATCGACCGTGAAATTGGTAATGATTTATTATCAGTTAGTGGCGTTTCAAAAACAATTGATGGCGTAAAAGTTTTAGATAATATCTCATTTAGTTTAGGCAAAGATGATAAAACAGCCTTTACAAGTGAAACTGATATTGCTGTTACAACATTAATTAGAATTCTTTCTGGTGAATTAGAACCAGATACAGGTACAGTTCAATGGGGTGTAACAACATCACAAGCTTACCTTGCTAAAGATAATAACGACCAATTCGCTGATGAACATTTAACAATTATCGATTGGTTACGTCAATTTGCTTCTAAAGCAGAAAGTGATAACACTTTCTTGCGTGGATTCTTAGGTCGTATGTTATTTTCTGGTGAAGAAGTCGATAAAGAAGTTGGCGTCTTATCCGGTGGAGAAAAAGTTCGTTGTATGTTATCAAAAATGATGTTAACAAGAAACAACGTTCTTTTACTTGATGATCCTACTAACCATTTAGATTTGGAATCAATTACTTCATTGAATGAAGGTCTTTCAAATTATAAGAGTGCTCTATTATTCGGCTCTCATGATCGTGAGTTCATTCAAACAATCGCTAACCGTATCATCGAAGTAACACCAAACGGTCTTGTTGATCGAGCAGATACTACTTATGATGAATTCTTAGAAAATAAAGATGTTCAAGATCAAATTGCTGGTCTTTACAAACAAGCTTAATAACTAAAAAGGAAGCAACCAATTTCAAAATTGGTTGCTTCCTTTTTTATTAGTAATTTTTAAGTACGCGTTGAATTTGGCGTTCCTGATCTCGACGTTTAATTGTTTCACGTTTATCGTAATCATTCTTCCCTTTTGCAACACCGATTAGTACTTTTGCAAAGCCGTTTTTAATGTACACTTTCAAAGGGACAATTGTAACACCCTTATTTTTAGTTGCTTCATCAAATTGAGCTATTTGTTTTCTATGCAATAATAATTTACGATTTCGAAGTGGATCATGATTGAATTGATTTCCTTGATCATACGTTGAAATATGAACATTCATCAGCCAAGCTTCACCATTTCTAATTTGCGCAAATCCATCTTTTAGATTAATACGACTATTTCGAACGGATTTAATCTCAGTACCTGTTAAAACGACACCAGCCTCAACCGTATCTTCAATGTTATAACTGTGTCTTGCTTTTTTATTCTGGGCTAAGGGTTTATCAAAAGATGACTTTTCTTTTCGCAATCTTAATCCCCCCGATATTATTTTTGACGTGTATTATTTTTTCTTGGTGCTGTGTTTTTATTAGCTGATTTGTAGAATGGTTTCTTTCCATTACTATTTCCAGCAGCTGGTTTACCATTACGGTTATAAGGTTTCTTGTCTCCTGGACGACCATTACCTGGACGTTTGAAGTTTCCACCTTTACCTCGTAAATCAGAAGTTGGTGTGTTTTGTGGATTAACAATTTCAAAATCAATCGCACTTTGCTCAATATCAACTTTAGCAACTTTTACTTCGATTGGTTGACCAATTCTGAAAGTTCTCTTGGTTCTCTTACCTACTAATGCCATATGCATATCTAAATATTCATAATAGTCATCCTTCATATTACTAATATGAACAAGACCTTCAACAGTATTTGGTAATGAAACGAAGACACCAAACTTCATAACTGAGCTAACAACACCTTCAAAGGTTTCACCAACATGATCAGCCATGTATTCAGCTTTTTTCATTGCGTCAGTATCACGTTCGGCATCAATTGCGCGACGTTCCATTTGTGATGTATGTGTTGTAAGTTCAGGTAATTGTTCAGCATATTTTTCTTTTTGAGTGTCCCCAATACCATTTTCTTCGTAGAAACGAATTAAACGATGAACCATCAAATCAGGGTAACGTCTAATTGGTGACGTAAAATGCGTATAATCAGTAGCAGCTAAACCAAAGTGACCTAATGATTCATCAGTATATTTAGCTTGTTGCATACTTCTAAGTAACATAACAGAAACCATTGATTCTTCAGGTTTACCAGCTACTTCTTTTAAAACACCTTGTAACATTTTAGGTGTTACATTCTTACTATCACCTTTAACAACGATACCAAAACTGGTTAAAGTTTCGAAGAAACGCATTACTTTTTCATTCTTAGGTGTTTCATGCACACGGTAAACAAAAGGTACTTTTAATTTATCGTAATGAGCTGCAACAGTTTCATTTGCAGCTAACATAAATGATTCAACTAAACGTTCACTTGTTCCACGAGTTCTAATTTGAATATCAATTGGGTGACCCGCTTCATCAACGATAATCTTAGATTCATTATCATCAAAACTAATTGCACCACGTTTTTTACGCATTTTTTCAAGAATTTTGTGTAATTCGCCCATTGTTTCAAACATTGGGACCAATTCTTCATATTTAGCTTTCGTCTTTGCATCATCTGATTCAAGAATCTTGTTAATGGCTTTGTAAGTCATACGTTCTGTCGTTTTAATCACACTTTGGAAGATTTTGTGGTTAACAACATAACCTTCTGGTGTAATTTCCATTTCACAACTCATAGCAAGGCGTTCAACTTTTGGATTCAATGAACAAATACCATTTGATAATTTGTGAGGCAACATTGGAATAACACGGTCAGTTAAATAAACACTCGTTCCACGTTCGTATGCTTCACGATCAAGTGGTGTGCCTGGTTGGACATAATGCGAAACATCAGCAATATGCACACCTAAATGGTAGTTCCCGTTATCAAGTTTCCAGGCAGTAACAGCATCATCTAAATCCTTAGAATCAATACTATCAATTGTTACCAATGTTTGGTCCGTTAAATCAACACGGCCAATTTTTTCTTCTGGTAGCACAACTTCTGGAGTTGCTTCAGCTTGAGCCATAACATCTTCAGGAAATTCACTAGGAATATCATGTTGATAAACAACTTGTAAAATATCCATACCTGGATCGTCTTTGTTACCCACAACTTCTTTAACCAATGTTTCAATAACTAATGGTTTTTCACTTGTTGGGTAAGCAGTAATATCAGCTGTAATAACTTCTCCGGCAACTGGATGTAAACCAACCCCTGTTACCAATAAGTTATAACGTTGTAATTTCTTGTTTTTAACAACTAAATGGCCAATTATTCCTGAATTTTCAAGGTCAGATGGTTCAACTTCAAATTCACCAACAATTGATGTTACATTATGTTCAACAATTTTATTAACTTTACCTTCAGGACCACGGTCATCCCCAGGTTTAGCAGCACTTGTAATCTCAATCTCAACACTATCACCATTTAAGGCAGACATTGTTTGTGTTGGATTAACGAAAACATCAGGTTGTTCTGGATCAATCGTAACGAATCCAAATCCACGATCATTTGCATGAAAAATACCCACTAATTGTGGTGTTTGAAGTGCAATTTGAAATTTGCCTTCTGATGTAATTTTCACTTCACGTTTACGTTCCATTTCAGCAAGTGTTTTAACAAGTTCTTTGAACGCATCCTGGCCTTCTAATTTAAGGGCAGCTGTTAATTCTTCAACACTGAAAGATTCATTTTCTTTAATTTTTAGTTCTTTTAATATAAGTTCTTGCATCTTTTTATCCATGTATACCTCGTTTTCATATTCGTATTTGCGTTACATTTATTTATTATTAATTTTATTTTATTTCTAAATAAAAGCCTCCTGCTGCAACAATTGTTTGCACAGGAGGCTTTCTTTATTATTATTTTGAGGCCAAATAGACAAGTCCTAGAGCTAGACAGAAAAATAAAACGCCCAAGACAAAGGTTACTTTTTGCATAAATGCTTCGAATCCACGTGGTTTTTGTTTGCTAAATAAATCGTCAGCACCACCACCGCCACCAGATAAAGCACCTGAAGCGTTATTTGTTTTTGCAGGTTGCATCATAACAGCGATAATCATTAAGACTGAAACGATGATAATTAAAATTGTTAGTATGTTAGTCAAATCATTTACCTCCTTAACCCAATTACGTAATCTATATCTATACTAATTTAGCACAGTTTGCATTAATTTTCCACCGTTATTATTTTATTAAAGTGATTCAAATCCGGATAATGTATCCATTTCTGTCTTAAGTTTAGGTCGATTTTGGTGCTCAGTCAAAAGAACTAATGTATCTCCTGCTTTTAAAACCGTCACACCATGTGGAATTAATTGCTTTTCACCACGTCTAACCGTGATTAATAAGCTATTTTCAGGCCAAACTACTTCTGAAACTTTTTTATTTTCTAAATTTGATCCAGCAAAAATAGGCGTCTCAAGTCGGTCCTTTTTACCGCCCAAATCAATTTCATTTTGACCAATTAATTTTTTAAGTAAAGAATCGTAGATAGGTGCGCCGCCTAAAATATCAATAACTAAAAATGAAACTAATGAAATAATGGCTAGTGGCATTAAGTGATGTAAACTACCCACCATTTCCGTAACTAATAAAATAGCTGTAAAAGGTGCTTTACCAATTCCAGCAAAGTACCCGGCCATTCCAAAAATAATAAAATCAGTTATATATTTAGCTGGTAACAACCCTAACATTATCATAACAGTTGCATACCCAGCGCCAATAATAGCGCCTAATGTTAGAATAGGCAGAAAAATACCACCTGGTAATCCAGAACCATAGGATATCATTGAAAAGATAAATCTTAAAAGAAAGAGTCCCAATAAAACGGTCAATGATTTACTTTGAACTAGACTTAAAATAATCTCATTACCGCCACCTAAAGTTTGTGGTAAGTATAATCCAATCGGAATAACTAAAATAAAAGGGACAATTGAGCGATAAAAAATCGGAATTTTATGTAGAATATTATATAAATCAGTCGATTTAAGTAATACGTTTTGATACAGATAGCCTAGGAGGCCCAAAATAAGCCCTAAAGCAATCAAATGCCAGTATTGTAACAATGATAAGGTCTGAATATCCATCATTTGTAGCGCCGGTTTTAGACCGAAAAAATGCAATGAAATATAATTGGCTGAAATTGAACTAGCTAATGCTGTTGTCCAAATCAACGGTGAAAAATTATGATACACTTCCTCTAATATAAAAAGCGTACTCGCAATTGGTGCATTAAAAGCTGCGGATAGACCTGCAGCGCCACCACCTGCAATCAGAATGCGGCGTTCCGATTCAGTATGTTTAGTCATCTCTGCGAATCCTTGTCCGACTGCTGCACCTAGTTGAATAGATGGGCCTTCACGGCCGAGGAATAGCCCTGATCCAATGCCTAAAACACCACCGATAAATTTTCGCCATAAAACTGACCACCAACGCATTTCAAGATTACCAGCAAGCTGGCCCTCTACTTGCGGAATACCGGATCCCATAATATTTGGCTCTTGCTTCATTAGTGTTCCAATACCTAGTACCATAGCTAGACTCAAAAGAATCATTGGAAACAGTAACCACATATTCTGATTAATTGCCTGGTAAAAATAGATAAAGACTTTAAGCACATAAATAATAGCTAACCTAAATAGACTTACAACGATACCTGTAACGAGCCCAATTAATAGCCCTCTTAAAATAAATATGAGATTAGTTAAATTCAATCGCTCTTTGATACCTTGTTTTGTCATAAAACCATACACACCTCTTCATTCTATTAGTATATGCTAAAATCCAATTATTTGCTGAACTCATTAGTAACAAAAAAAGAATTATTCAACTATTGAATAACTCTTCTTAAAAACTAGCATAATCTAATGATCACTTAAGGATGATAAATCATACTCATAGCTATAAGTCCCCAGCCTAAATTTTTTTTAAATAAACCGGTTGTCGAAATTTCCATATAAAATCGACCAACGTCAGCACTTAACTTTATTTTATTTTTTAAATTACTTACAGCCAATAAGCGCAACGACTCCGCTAAATCAGCGACTGCCTTCTCGAAGTACTGCCCACGCTCAACTTTATTTTTAAAATCAACTAATAAGAGACGTTCCTCATTTGTCGTTTCTTCGTTTAAAATAAGATCATAAACTTTTGATGTTAGATCATCTTGTATTGTAATACGCTCTGATTTTTTCATACACGCTCACATTCCTAACTATAATTTCCAACATCTAAATTATACAACAATAAGTTTTACCTTTCAATATAGTGCGTCCTATTATAATACAAAAAAGGTCCCACCTAAAATCAAATTAGGTAGGACCTTCTTTCAATCAGAAACGCTTAATTCATAAAGAATTATTTGTTAACGATTGTATCGCGAGCATCTGAACTCAAGTTGTAGAATGAGTGGATACCTTTGTATTCTGATGTTTCTTCTAAGTTATCTTCAATTCTCATTAATTGGTTGTACTTAGCGATACGATCAACACGGCTCAATGAACCAGTCTTGATTTGGCCAGCATTAGTTGCAACAACTAAGTCAGCGATAGTTGTATCTTCAGTTTCACCTGAACGATGAGAAACGATAGCTGTATAACCAGCTTCTTTAGCCATTTCGATAGCTTCCATTGTTTCTGTAAGTGTACCGATTTGGTTAACTTTGATAAGGATTGAGTTTGAAACGCCCATTTCGATACCTTTTTTAAGGTAGTCAGTGTTTGTAACAAATAAATCATCCCCAACTAATTGAACTTTGTTGCCCAATTTAGCTGTCATCATCTTCCAGCCTTCCCAATCGTTTTCATCCAAGCCATCTTCAATTGAGATAACTGGGTATTTGTCAACGATTGCTTCAAGGAATTCAACCATTTCTTCAGAAGTATAATCTTGGCCATTTTCGCCTTCATATTGTAATCTATATTTGCCAGTTTCAGCATTGTAGAATTCTGATGAAGCAGCATCAAATGCGATAGCAATATCTTTACCAGGTTTGTAACCGGCACGTTCGATTGCTTCGATTAAGATTTCAAATGGTTCTTCATTGTTCTTAAGATCAGGAGCGAAACCACCTTCATCACCAACAGCAGTAGAGTAGCCTTTTTCAGCTAAAATCTTTTGTAAGTTATGGAATGTTTCTGAACCCATACGTACAGCTTCTTTGATAGAAGGTGCGCCAACAGGCATGATCATGAATTCTTGGAAATCAACACTGTTGTTAGCATGTGATCCACCATTGATAACGTTCATCATAGGAGTTGGAAGGACATGTGCGTTAAATCCGCCTAAGTAACTGTATAAAGGAACTTCTAATTCATCAGCAGCAGCACGAGCAGCAGCAATTGAAACACCTAAAATAGCGTTAGCGCCCAATTTACCTTTGTTTGGTGTACCATCTAATGCGATCATAGCTTTATCAATACCAACTTGATCAGTAACATCATATCCAACAATTTCTTTAACGATAATGTTGTTTACGTTGTCAACAGCTTTAGTAACGCCTAAGCCCATGTAACGAGATTTGTCGCCATCACGTAATTCAACGGCTTCATGTTCACCAGTTGAAGCACCTGAAGGAACAATTCCGCGGCCCATTGCGCCGTCTTCTGTGTAAACTTCAACTTCAACAGTTGGGTTACCGCGTGAATCTAGAACTTCGCGTGCATAAATATCTGTAATCATTGACATAAATTTGTACTCTCCTTTAAAAACGTTTTTTGGCGGGGATACAATAACACCCTTACCATTATTTTAATAGTTTATTGATTCATTTTCAATCTTTTTAACAGCTAAAATACGAATTATGCTTTGAAGTTAACAAGGTCTAAGTATGAAGCAGTTTCCATACTTGCGCCACCAACTAAACCACCATCAATATCGTCTTTACCCATTAATTCTACGACGTTACCAGGTTTAACTGAACCACCGTATTGGATACGAACTTTATCAGCAACTGTTTGGTCATACAAATCAGCAACTGTTTTACGAATTACTGCACAGATTTCTTGTGCTTGGTCAGAAGTAGCTGTTTCACCAGTACCGATAGCCCAGATTGGTTCGTATGCAATAACTGCAAGATTAACTTGTTCAACAGATAAGCCTCTTAATGCAGCAGAAACTTGTCCAGCAACCCATGATTCTGCTTCGCCGGCTTGACGTTGTTCTAACGTTTCACCACAGCAGATAATAGGAACCATACCATTATTGAAAACAGCATGTGCTTTTTTGTTAATATCGTCATCATTTTCGCCGAAGTATTCGCGACGTTCTGAATGACCAATAACAACATAGTCAACACCCATTTCAGAAAGAACTTTTGGTGAAGTTTCACCAGTAAAAGCACCTTCATCTTCAAAGTATGCATTTTCAGCAGCAACTTTTAAGTCAGTACCTTTAGCAGCATCAAGTAATGTTTGTAAATCTACTGCAGGAGCAGCAATAACAGATTCAACATCGTCAAACTTTGGTAATTTACCTTTAAGACCTGCTACGAATTCAGCAGTTTCTTTAGGGCCTTTGTTCATTTTCCAGTTACCAGCAATAATTGGTTTACGCAAAATAATAACTTCCTTTCGTTAATAGACGGTTTCTTACGACAATTTAATTAAAAATTATTTTGTTGTAATAGCAGCAATACCTGGTAAAGTTTTACCTTCAAGGTATTCAAGTGAAGCGCCACCACCAGTAGAAATATGAGTTAATTGATCAGCAACACCTAATTGTTGAACAGCAGCAGTTGAATCACCACCACCAACGATTGTTGTAGCTTCTGATAAAGTACCCAAGAATTTACCGATTTCAAGTGTTCCGTTAGCATAGTTGCTCATTTCGAATACACCCATTGGTCCGTTCCATACAACTGTTTTAGCATCTTTTAAAACATCTTTAAATTCTGCAACAGATTTAGGTCCGATATCCAATGCCATGTAACCGTCAGGAATGTCACCATCAACAGTTTTGTGTTCAACATCGTTATCAAATTTTTCAGCAACGATTGAATCAACTGGTAATACTAATTTGTCGCCAGCTTCTTCAATGATTTGTTTAGCTAAATCAATTTTGTCTGTTTCAACTAATGATGAACCAATCTTCATACCTTTAGCAGCGTAGAAAGTATAAGTCATACCACCACCAACGATAACTTTGTCAGCTTTTTTAAGTAAATGAGAAATAACACCAATCTTATCTGAAACTTTTGCGCCACCTAAGATAGCAACAAATGGACGTTTTGGTTCGTCAACAGCTTCACCTAAGAATTTGATTTCTTTTTCCATTAAGAATCCAGCAGCAGCTTGTTCCATGTTGCTTGAGATTCCAACGTTAGAAGCATGTGCACGATGAGCTGTACCGAAAGCATCATTGACAAACAAGTCGCCAAGTGAAGCCCAGTATTTACCTAATTCAGGATCGTTTTTGCTTTCTTTTTTACCATCTAAATCTTCAAAACGTGTGTTTTCCATTACTAAAACATCGCCGTCTTTCATTGCTGCAATTGCGTCTTCTAATTGAGGACCACGTGTAGCAGGAACAAAAGTAACAGGTTTGTTTAATAAGTTAGATAAACGTTCTGCAACTGGACGTAATGATAATTCTTTTTTGTCTTCTTCAGTCTTAATACGACCAAGATGAGAAAGAAGAATGGCTTTACCACCATTTTCAGTTACATATTTGATAGTTGGTAATGCAGCAACGATACGGTTATCATTACCAATCACACCGTTTTTAATAGGAACATTAAAATCGACACGAATTAAAACTTTTTTGTCATTTACATCTAAATCTGAAACGATTAATTTAGCCATTATAATAGCCTCCTGTGTAATTTTGATTAAATAAAAAGGCAGAGGGAGTATTGCGTCCCTCCGCCTAAGCATAGTTATATGCGGTTTTAAAAAAGTTTAACTAGATTATGCTTCTAAGCTAGCAAATTTTTCTAATGTACGAATCATTTGTGCTGTAAAGCCAGATTCGTTATCGTACCAAGCAACAGTTTTAACCAATTGGTTAGCGCCAGTACCAGTTACTTCAGTTTGTGTTGGGTCAAAGATTGAACCAAAACTTGTACCAATGATATCTGATGAAACGATTTCGTCAGCATTGTAACCAAATGATTCGTTGTTTTCAGTTCTTGCTTTAATAGCAGCATTTACTTCATCAACTGTAAGATCTTTTGATTTCAAGATTGTAACCAATTCTGTCAATGAACCAGTAATAACTGGGACACGTTGTGCATGGCCATTCAATTTACCAACAAGATCAGGGATTACCATACCGATAGCTTTAGCAGCACCAGTAGAATGAGGAATTGTGTTACCTGCAGCAGCGCGTGCAGCACGTAAGTTTCCACCACGGTCAGGACCATCTTGTAATTTTTGTGTAGCTGTGTAAGCATGAACTGTTGTCATTGTACCAACTTCGATACCGAAAGCATCGTTAACAGCGCCAGCAAGTGGTGCTAAACAGTTAGTAGTACATGAACCAGCAGAAGCAATCTTAGTATCTGAAGTTAAAATGTCATCATTTACACCGTAAACGATTGTAGGCATTTTACCAGCAGGAGCTGAGATTAATACACGTTTTGCGCCAGCTTTAATATGAGCTGAAGCTTTTTCTTCTGATGCGTAAAAACCAGTTGATTCTAATACGATATCAACATTATTGTTTTTAACCCAAGGAATATTTGATGCATCTGCTTCTGCATATACAGGAATTTCCTTACCATTAACAACAATACCATTATCTGTTGCGCTAACTTCTGCGTCGAAGTTACCATGGGCTGTATCATATTTTAATAAATGAGCCAACATTGATGGAGAAGTTAAATCGTTGATTGCTACAACTTCGATGTTATCTGAAACTTCAGCAATACGACGGAAAGCTAAACGACCAATACGGCCAAAACCGTTAATACCAACTTTTACTGACATACTTAAATTTCCTCCTTTAGGAAATGAAGATTTATTTATTTTAAAAAGCGTGTTTGCACACTACTTTTTTAAAATCGAGTTTGCGGCACCCTCATCCGTGATTAACCACGTCTGTTTAGGTGCAAGTTTCATGTATGCCACAATTGCTTCGGCCTTAGAATGGCCACCTGCAACTGCGAAAATACATTTTATGTGCGTGAGATCCTCTATTTGTAAACCGATACGAGGAATCCTATAAACGACCTTGCCTTGAGCATCAAAGAAATATCCGAATGCCTCACCTACAGCTTTGTCCTCTTTCAACATGTCTATTATACCACTAGACATGTCACGACGCTTAGCCATATGCATTGCTTCTCCAATACTGTGAATTACAGCATTGCTTTCCTTGATTAAGTTCAAAACTTCTTGAATGCTCGGTTCTTCAAGAAGAGGCTCGTACGTTTTCTCACTTAGTTGTTCAGGTACATACAAGGCTCTATGTTTGCCGCCTGTGTGTAATGCCATCTTACCACTAATCGAGTTGGCTTGTATATCTACTGATTCACCAACACCACCTCTGGCTGGTAAAAAAGTTAAATCGCGCTTAATTGAAAGACGTGTTGTCAACTGATCAGCTACTTGAGCCATCGTTGTGCCACCCATTACCGCAATTAAATTTTTACCTTCTGGCAATAAGAGTGCTAACTTAGCAGCTAGACTCTTACCCATTGACTCTAAAACTTTAGGTTGTTCATCGGAATCGCCTGATACAATCAAACAATGTTCAATGCCTAAAATTCGACTCAACTCTTGTTCATCCTGTCGAACACCAACTAAATTATCCATCACTTTTTCAAGGCCATGTAGTACTGATATACCTCTATCCGTTAGCGTCATTCCTGACTTACCAACGACGATAAGTTCTTGCTTACGCAGAAAATCTGTTTCGGTTCTCATAACGCGTTCGCTTAGATTTAAAGTTGCTGCCAACATTCTGCGACCAACAGGCATCATCCATTCAATCTGTCTTAAAACAAAATATCTTTGTTTTAAAACTTTAATCATGTCTGGTGCAATTGCTTCGATCCACTCTAATTCATGATGCATACTGCACCTGCTCTCTTATGGGGCATTATTTGTCCCACAGTGTCGCATTATGACCCATTAATTCTAAAAAAACAAAGCACGATAACATTCTGCATTAATCAAAGTGTCTTCATACCTTTATTACAAGACAAATTATATCAGGTTGTTTCATACTTTGCAAGCACTTCAAACGACTATCTGCCATGTCAGCAATTGACGTTTGATATATGAGATAAGGTCATAATTGTTCCTAATCCTTGTAGCGTTTTCTTGCTGATGACGATGGAATGTTCAGGTTTTCACGATATTTTGCAACTGTTCGTCTCGAAATATCGATGTTTTGTTTCATTAATTGTAAAACTATTTTTTGATCAGAGAAAGGTTTCGTTTTATCTTCAGATTCAATCAAAGTCTGCATAGTTGTCATAATCGTTTTTGAAGATAGCTCTTCAGCATTCTTTTTGTTCTTATTTGCGATTTGTCCAAAGAATGATTTTATTTCATAAACACCAGATTCTGTTTCAATGTACTTATCATTAACGGTTCGACTAATTGTTGATTCGTGAACACCTAAAGCGGCTGCAACTTCCCGTAAAAGTAATGGCTTAATTGGTTTGGTTTTATCAGTGAAGAAGTCAGCCTGATATTTCAAAATATATTGTCCTACTTTTAAAATGGTATCGCCTCGTTGTTTCAAGCCATGAACTAGCCATTCATATTCCCGTTTCTTTTCAGTTAAATATTTGATTACTTCAGGATCTTGGTCTTTTGACATATCATCAAAATATTTTTGTTGAAAAACAACTTCAGGCTGTGCACCGCGAACTTTGAATAATGTTAATTCATTATTACTTTTTTTCAAAACTAAATCTGGATAGATTTTACCAATTCTAGTTGTCCCAAATCCTGCACCTGGATTAGGTGATAATGTGCGAACAAAATCTGATATTTCTTGAATTTCTGAAAGATTAACACGATATTTTTTTGCTATGTCCGACCATTTACGATCGACAAAGTTATCAAAATCATCTTTTATGACTGTATATGCCAATTCAGGCGCTAAATCGTCAGAATCAATCTGTAACATTAAACTTTCTTGTAAATTACGTGCACCAACACCGGGCGGATCTAAGCGTTGAATCAAGGTTAACGCATCTAATAACATAATGGGTGGTATTCCTGATTCTTCTGCTAAATCATCCAAATTAGCATTAAAATAGCCCGTCTGTTCAATATAATCTACTAAGTAAAGAACAACCTTTCTAAGCGGTGTTTGACGCATCGTTAGATAAATTTGTTCCAATAAATAATCCAATAAAGATTGTGATTCATCATCACTGACTGAATTCATATAATCAGTATCACCATTTGTTGTTAGATTAACTTTATAACGAGACTCCCCTGCTTGGATTCTCTGATTGTCGTCAACAGCTTCAATCAAAGGGTTTTCCATCATTTTTTCAGTGACAAATTCTTGTAAATCTTCTATATTATATTGCAACATTTTAATTGATTGTTGGAGCTCTGGTGTCATTGCCAGTTTTTGAATTTGCGTTTGTTGTTGCTTAAATTTCTGTTCAATAGCCATTATTTCTCAACCTCCGCTTTCGTTACTTGTTTTTTTTACGTAATTCAGCTAAACTATTAACTATACTGCGCCGTTGGTGTAATGGATAGCACGTAAGATTCCGGTTCTTGAGCTGAGGGTTCGACTCCCTCATGGCGCATCGTTAAAATTAAAATATTTTCTTTTGAAAAACCTTATATGTTGATATAAGGTTTTTTGTTTTCGCTTACATTAATTATATATCATGTTTCTTAAGATAGCCATGGCGTTCTTACCACACTACAAAATATAATAAGCAACATAGTAGAAAAAAATTAGTTCAATCAATAATAAATTAAAATCGTTAATATAGTTGGATTGTAATCGTTACCATTACGTTTCATAAAAAATAAATCCTACCTCAATTAAGAGATAGGATTTTCTGTTTAGCTCTTTTTACCGTAATCACCCATTTTAATACGAAGTCATTTTTGGGAATTTAATCATAAAGAAGATAGAAATAATTGACCCAATGTAACAAGCCCAAACTAACGGGTCTGTATAAACCAAATTTGATAGAGTTACATTTAAAATCACATTAAAAATTGATAGTATTATAATACCACGATATTTACATAATTTATTCTGTAATAAAATCATAATTATCTCAATGTTCCCTACTAATAACATGAATACATCTTCACTATAGAATTTACCTGAAAGAGCATGAACAATCATTATAATTGCAAGAATCATTAATATTATATTTAAACTGATTGCTATTATTTTTGAATTGATTACTTTTCTAATCATTTAGTTTCTCCTGATTTATAGTATTTACATATAAAGAACAGTGAAATCAAAATAGCTACCAGGAAGGATTCTAATGTAGGAAGATAACAATCATTATTAATCTCAATGATCAACATAATTGCGTTTAATACAATATTAAACATTGAAAGGATTACTATTATTATTTTATCGAAATAATTAAATTGGACAATCAGCATAAAAAATTGTAAAAGAACGATTATACTTGATACTGAAAGGAATAGATCTATATGTTGACTTCCCATTCCGCCTAATGAAAATGCAGTATCAAGAAATAAACTAAAAGTTTCTATAATAAATATAATATTAAAAAATGAATGTAATACTTTGGAATTTTTTAAAAGTTTCAACATTTTTAGCTCCTTAATATGATGTTATTTTATGAATATAAATAGGGTTAAATGAACCCGCAGCATAATATGGCTATTCCTTTATTTTATATACCTCAACATATTTACCTTTTCCCGAATGTTGATGAAAAATTTGATTTTCCTACTCTAAAAGAAATTTCTAAAACTTAAATAAATTACTATAATAACATCTAGAAATACCCAATACATTAATAATAAGTATTTAAATTTAGGTACTAAGTACTTATTATGCCTTTTAATCATTACATCTAATAAATACGTAATAGTATATATAATACCCATTCCAAATAATAATAAAACACCTAAAACAAGTAACCCATCACCATTATTTAAGCCAATACCATTTCTATGGATATATCCATCTATGATAAATATAAAGGGTATTATTTGTATCCCGATAGTCGCTAATATTTCTATATATATTTTTCCCATACTATCCCCTTTTAATATTTTGTGAATATACTGTGGGATAAAACTACCCTTAAATGCTATTACTTTAATCTATTTTTTCATTAACAACATTTTTATGCTATCATAATTTCAACATTACTTCAAAGTGATTTAACCATAACGTTAATCTAATTTAATATTTAAGCAAAAACCCAACCTCTTAAATTAAGGGCTCTGTAATATATTTATCAACAACAGTTGTAATAGAACCTTTAATAAATATCGCAATAAAAAAAGAGTTTTTCCTCGTATTTTTACGAGGAAAAACTCTTTTTAGTTAAACTATTAAATTTTAATTATTTTGCATAATTTCTTTTAAACCAGCCAACTAATCCCATAGCTAGCAACAGAACAAGGCCCATCATTGATAGTCCTGATTCTTTCATTTCACTAGTCTGAGGTAAACTGGTTTGACCTTTTGCTGCATTTTTTAAGACAGGTGTTTTCCCATCCGGTGTTACCTGTGAAGTTGTTGGCGTCGTGGGGGACGTTGTTGTTGGTCTTGTTGTCGGTGTGGTTGGTTTCGTTTTCTCTGGCATTTTACCAACGAATTCGATTCCAACCTCACTAGTATAACTAGCCGCTTCTGCAGTATTACCGAATGCACCTAAACTAAAAGATAACCCCAAAAGACTAATTATTAAAACACTCATTAGTTTTTTTCTCATAACCATACCTCGTCTATTTTGACTACTTATCTTCTTTTTTATCAGTTTGTAATTCTTCTAGAATTTGTCGTTTTGCTTCTGCGACAGCTTCTTCTTTATCTTTTTTGTTACGACGACGAACTAAGAACCAGATGAGCAACAATAGAAGTAATAGCAAGAAGATTCCTGCAAGGATATACCACATTGTGTAATCTTTTTCTAAGTCAACCGCTTTTTCGTTCAATTTATCTGCCGTTGCGCCATCAATTGTGAAATATTCTGTCCATTTCCACTTATGTACCCCAGAAGTCGCCGTCATTTCTAAACGGTACTTACCAGGCTTAAAGGGTTGGTTATCCCAGAAAATGCCATAATTAAAGTTTGTATTTGGAGCCATTGTCATATTCGAAGTGGTTGAAGCATGTAGTGCTTTATCACCATTTCTTGAATAGACTTTTCCATCAACTTTCAGGTTACGGATTGGTGTTGTTGTTGGATCTTGTAAGTTTACCTTCAATGTATTACGGAAATTAACTGATCCGGGCTCAATCTTAAGTAATTTCATATCAGGCTTAACAACATCGTCAGTTTCAGTTAACGTTGTCCCAATAACAAAGGCATAACGGTTTTTAATTTGAACGTTACTCTTTGATTTTTTTTCACTATCTTTGTTAATTTTTTCATAGAAGTACAAGCCACCGTCAATTTCGCCATTGAATTTCTTAGCGGGCATTGTGATATGGAATGTATGCTCAATGCTTTTCTTAGCCGGTACTGTCACTTCTTTATCTGACTTAATGATTGAAGATAGAGGGTTTACCATTGTTTTATCAAGTTTTGGTTTCACGTGACTGTATTCAACCACTCCGTTATCATTTGTAATCGCTGTATTTGCTTCAGCCATTACAGTAACATCTTTGTTAGTCGAATTTTTTAATGTGACAGTAATGTCTTGCTTTTGGTTCGGTTTCATTTTTAAATTAAAATACGTTTGGCGCTTATCAATTTGGTTGTTTGGAATATTTGCAGTAACAGCAAAGTTCATTTCAGCAGCATTCGCTTTTTGAACTTGTCCACTAAATATAACTAATCCTGCCACAAACGCCATAATGATTCCAAAAAATTTTTTATTCAATGTAAAAATCCTCTTTCTTCTCAAATTAACTTTATGGAGCCGCCGTCAATGTCCAGTTTAATGTCGACGTATATGTTTCACCAGCTACTTTTTCAGCCGGGCCAGGCACATCCAATCTCGCTGATTTATTACCTGTTGTTGCATCACCCATTGCTATTGTCCAGGTCCCTGTGGGATTAGTATTGGCAGTTGGATCTACTACTTGATATGATGCACCGTCACCTTTTAATAATATACTATCGGTAAATAAACCGGCATCAGGATCTCCGTTATCTGTTTTCGATGCTACATTTTTTATTGTAAGCACAGTACCCTTAAGTTCATTAGCACCACTTTTAAATGATGTGTTACTAACCGTCAACGACCAGTTTCCTGTCGTATTATTTGTAACCTGAACGTAATTAGGTACATCCCTATAATCTGCATCCGTGAGCTTATCTATAACCCACTCACCTGTAGCTTCATCACGATGTCCTGTTAAATCAGCTACTTTATCAAAAGCAGCATAATAAGATTTTTTATTTCCTGAAATTTTCTGAGTACCAAAATGTAAATCAGAAATATAATCTATCCTCAGGTCACCAGTAGTTGGCGTAACTGGATTAATTGGTTGTACTGGTTTTGTCGGATCTAATGGATCAACTGGACCAGACTTTGCAAGTAATGTTAAGTTAGCCGCTGTGGTTGCAGTTTTTCCATCAGGCGCTACTGCTGCATCAGCCACTGAATTTCCCATTATTGAAATTGCAAGGAGGGGGACAATGGCTACTACTAGTCGTAAGTTTTTTTTCAAGCTCATTGTTTTAACCTATCCCTTTCTGCATCCTATAATGGTGCGTCGTTTAACGTCCATGTAATTACTGATGTATATTTTTCTTTTAATTTAGTTGATGCACCAGGTACGTCTAAGGTTGCCTTAGTAACAGGTAACGTGTTAGTACCCATACCCATGTCTTTAGCTGCATCTACTACTGCAACACTTTGACTAGATCCGTCTAAAACCATATCCGCTGTTGGTTGGGTAGCATTATAACTTGCCCCATTATTATTAGAAACAGTTCCAGGCGTCAATGTTAACTTAGCCCCAGCTAATTCTTTTGAGCCGGTAAACTGTGTGTTGGCAACTGTTAATTTCCAACCTTCATTTGAACCACGGTTGTCATCAACAACGATAGAATCTGTAATAGTAGCTGCATCATATTTTGCATCTGATCCACTAATTTTTTGATCTCCAAAATCAACACTTGGTGCCTTTGTCAATTTAATTTCTCCAGCTCCAGTAGCAGGATCAGCTACAAAGTTGACATCACCTGATGAAGGTAATGTTACATCAGCAGCATGTACTGCTGGTGCTACTGTTGAAAACAAAGTAACGGTTAAAAGTGCTGCTGTTGCAATTGCTGTTTTCTTCATAATTTATTTCCCCTTTTGTTAACCCAATTTTTATAAGTTTGCGTCTGTTAATGTCCATGTTAAATCTGTTGTATATATTGTTCCAAGATTTTTAGCTGTTTTACCAGGTACTGTTAATGAAACGGCTTTAGCTTTAGCATCTTTACCAAATGAATCAGTCCATGTTCCCATTCCTTGACCGTCTGTAGCAGTAACAACCTTAACATCGCTACCAACTGTAGGAGCAACGACACTATTATTATCTTTATCACCAATTATTGATGGTGTTGTTGTCGCATCCATATTTGTTGAATTAAATGTTTGATCTTTCATACTCAATTGAGCACCAGTTAATTCTTTTGTACCGTCAGTAAATGCGCCTTCTTGCTTAACATTAACTGTCCAACCAGCATTTGATCCACGGTTATCTGTTACTTGTAAGTAGTTAGCTACTTCTTTTGCTGTTCCTTTAGAATCTGTTATTTCAACAGGAGCTGCGTAGTAAGTTGTATCACTACCAGAAACTTTATTTTTTGAACCAAAATCAAAGTTTGAAACATAATCTAATGATAATGGACCATTTGTTCCTGGGTTAATTGGAGGGTCTGTTGGGTCAACTGGATCTGTTGGATCTGTTGGATCAACTGGACCTGTTGGATCTGTATTATCTGTAAAACCAACGCTACCTTTTGTTGGAAGTGATCCTACTGTTGCTGCATTTACAGCTGGTGCTGCAATTAAACCTAATGTTGTTAATACGATTGCGCTTGTTACGATTTTAGTTGTTTTCATTTTAATTTCCCCTTTTTTTAATTCCCTATTTTTTTGTAGCCTATTAGAAAGTGATATGACTTAATTTTATAAACCAGCGTCTGTTAATGTCCATGTTAAATCTGTTGTATATGATGAACCGACCGTTTTAGCTGAATTACCAGGTACTTTCAATGAGACAGCTTTACTTGCTGTATCTTTTGTAGCATCAGCATCGTAGACACCAAATGAATCTGTCCAAGTCCCCATACCTTGATCCTTACCAGCATCTAAGACAGCAACGTCAGCACCAATTGATGTTGTAATTGTAGCTTTAGCTATAGCTGGATCTGTTGTTCCGCCAATATTTTTAGAATTTAAAGTTTGTGTTCCCATACTTAGCTGTGCGCCATCTAAATCAGTCTTACTATCGTTAAATTGTTTTACTTGTTTAACTGACAATTTCCAGCCTTTATTTGATCCACGTTTATCTGTTACTTGTAGGTAGTTAGCTCTTGTAACTTCTTTACCATCTTTATCAGCTAATTTAACAGGTGCAGCGTAGTAAGTTGTATCGTCTCCAGAAACCTTATTTTTTGAACCAAAATCAAAGTTAGAAACGTAATCAATTGATAATGGGCCAGGTGTTCCTGGTTGAGGATTATCTGGGTCTGTTGGATCCGTTGGGCCTACTGGGCCTGTTGGATCCGTTGGATCAACGGGTGTTGTTGGATCTGTATTTTCCATAAATCCAACCTTACCTGTTGATGTATAATCTGCAGCATGTACTGCAGGTGCTGCAGCTAAACCTAATGTTGATAAAATAATTGCGCTTGTAACGATTTTAGTTGTTTTCATAATTTATTTCCCCTTTTAATTAATAACCATTTTTATTTTTTATTGACTAATTTAGATTTTATAAGTTAGCGTCTGTAAGTGTCCATGTAATATCTGATGTGTATTTTTCTGCAACTTTTTTACTATCACCAGGGATAGCTAATTTAACAGAAGCTTTGGCTTTAGCAGCATCTGTTGTTGCGTTACCAAAGGATTCAGACCATGTACCAGAACCTGCGCCATCTTTTGCTTGCATAACAACTTTGTCCCCTGATGTAGCTGAAATGTCAACGCTATTTGTTAATGTTGGTTTTGGTTTTGATGCGTTATTATCAGCATTAGTTGCTTCAGGATTAGATAACGTAATTGTTGTCCCATCTAATTCTGATTTTGTTGTTTCACTTGTAAATGCTTTTGCTTGTTGAACAGTAAGTTTCCAACCTGCTACTGTTCCACGGTTATCTGAAACTTGTAGGAAGTTTGCAAGATCTTTATCAGCTCCGGATGCATCTTTAACTGTCACTAATTGAGAGTCATATGTTTCGTTGTTACCTGACATCTTTTGAGCACCAAAGTTAAAGTTAGAAACATAATCGATTGATAATGGGCCACCAGTACCTGGATCTGTTGGGTTTGTAGGATCTGTTGGATCAATAGTATGTCCAGGATCTGTTGGATCCGTAATACCAGGATCTGTTGTACCATCATTTTTAGTCAATTCAATTTTACCGTGTGATGTATATGTTTGTGTTTCAGATGCATGAGCAGTTGTCATAATGGCACCTGTCACACCTACGCCTAATAATGTACTTAATAATAATTTACTTGAATTTTTCATCATTTATTTCCCCTTTATATAACCTTTTTTATAAGTTAGCATCTGTCAAAGTCCATGTTAATTCAGACTTATAAGCCCCTGCTACTTTGTTTGATTCAGCTGGAACAAGTAATGACACACTTTGTTTGGCAGCTGTATTATCTTTACCAAAACGGTCTGTCCATGTTCCCATACCTTTGTCGACCTTGGCTGTCATCACAGTAACTGCTTTGCCATCTGGATTGATGGCTGCTTGACTAGCTGTCGGCTGACTCATATTACTACTTCCGTTAGTTGTTCCATTCATTAACGTAATAATCGTTCCATCTAATTTATTTTTACCATTCATAAATGGATTGGTCTGTGCAACAGTTAGTTTCCAGCCTGCGTTTGAACCACGATTATCCGTTACTTGAACATAGTTTGGATATTCCCCAACCTTACCGTTTTTATCAACTAACTGGTCAAGTTGTGCATAATAAACACTGTCTTTACCAGAAATTTGTTGTTGACTAAATTGTAAGTTCGAAACGTAATCAATTGATAATGGTCCATCTGTTCCAGGATTAACTGGTTTAACCGGTTTTAACGGATCAGTTGGATTTGTTGGATCAACTGGCGGTGTACCGTCAGTATTTTTCACGAATTCAATAGTTGCATGCGACTGATAATTCACTGTTTCGCTTGCCAAAGCTTGCGTTACGGTAAAACCAGCCGGTACCATACTACCTAAAAGAACTCCCAAAATTAACTTTCTTTTTATCATCGTATCTACTCCCCTCGTCAGATTTTGATGTTTTTATAATATTAGCAAAATGCTAATGATTAACGTTAATTAAGCAAGGATTAGGATTAAGGCGCATCCGTTAGTGTCCATGTTATTTCCCCTGCATACTTACCTGCTTTAAGTGACATGTTGCTTCCATTAAGTTCAGCAACAACACCTTTATCGGCTGCCCAAGTGACATCTTTAGTTTCTTCTGTCTGACCTGAACCAACCTCTGTACTACCAGTATCTAAATCTTGTGCAGTTCCAGTTGCATCTATATATTTCAAAACACCTTTCAATGTGTTAGATCCATCTGTTAAAGGTTTTGAAACGCTAGCCTTCAATGTCCAAGCTGTTTTGCCTAGATTAGAAATTGATACAGTATTTTCAGCAGTACGTTGAAGATTGAAATTTTCTCCACTGTAAGGCAACATTACCCCATCTTTTGAACCAAAAGTCATTTCATCAGAGGCTGCAGTAATTGCTAAACCACCACCTGCAACTGTGATCTTAATCGTTTTTTCAACACCCTGAGCATTTACAATAACTGCTTCATAGTCACCAGCACTAGAAGTTGGTGTAAGTGTCGTTGATTTAACTGTAACTTTAGAATCAGCACCAGTTGATAGTATCCAACCTTTAGCCGAACTCTCTGTTAATATGAACTCATTTAATTTAGTCTCTGTTAATCCCGAGATAGATTTACTGTCCGTACTAAAATCCTTAGCGTAAACTACAGAATCACCATCAACGACGGTATCACCATCTATTACATTGACAGGAACGGCAACTTTAGCAGTTTCATTAGGTGTCACATCCGTATCCGTCAAAATCATATCTTGTATATAGAAACCAACTTTTGTGTTATCAAGTGGTTTATTTGATGGATTTGTAGGATCAATTTCTAATGTATGTTTATTAGTATTCATAATTGTTAAATCTTTGATTAATTTTGTTTCATCTATTGTAACGGTTCCGCCAACATCAATTTTTTGTGGAATAGCAGTTGCACCCAACTTGAATAAGTTGACAGTTACGGTAACTGGTTTTAATTGTTCGGTACCTCCAGCATCAATCGCAGTTACTATAACTTTATTTGCACCTACTTTTAATTTTGTAGGGTCAATCTTTGCAGAATAATCGACACCATCTTTTGTTGTTTCATAAGTATTCTCTGCTGGCGATGATATTGACCCATCTGGATACTTAATTTGAATGTATCCCTTTGTACTATCTTCATCTGAAACTTTACCTACAATTTTAAATGAATCTGTTTGATCCGCATAAGCATTAATTGTTGATGGTGTTACAGTTGCAACAGGTGGAATACTTGGTGTCGTTTCTTTATAAGTTAAGTAAGAACCTGTCGTTAATGTTTCTCCTGGGGCTAACGTTTTAGGATTAGCTTTTATTACAAAAGCACTATCTCCCTTAAACGGAGTATCTGGCTGACTAATGTCGTTGATAGCTATAATTTTATCAAGCACTGATGTCTCCATTCCAGTTCCTACAGCTCCACCTTTGAAATAACTACTTATATTTGATATATCTAATATACCAGTACCGGTAGCTTTCCCAGCTGAATAATTAGTCCAACCACCCAAGCTAGTATTATTACCGGGATCCTTCAATCTGTAATTCAAGGTATGTTTATCACTTACCATTTTAAATCCATTGTTAGGTCCCAAACTTTTTACAGGGACGTCATCCTTATCAACCAAAGTATCGACCCCCTGAGCTGCACCAATAGCTCGAGTTGCAGTATCATTATTTGTGATACTGAAATAACTATATATACCACCTGCTGCATCATACATTTCTTCAAATGTATAGCTCACCTTATATGTTACATCGTACATTGTAGCTTTGAATCCAGTACCATCATTATTTTTATAAAGATGGTAATCTGTAATTGGTCCAAGTTTTACAGCACTTTCAATTGTATTAGGCGTCGTGTTACTTTCTGCTGCATACCCATATCCACGATCTTTTGGAATAGCATTATTAATGATAATTCCATAAGACTTTCTTGGATTAGGATTTCTTCCACTGGCACCAACCTTCGTAAATGCCCAACTAGATGCATTACCCTGTTCACTGTAAGAATCGTTATTTGTCAGCGCACTTGGTTGGAAATTAAATGCTGCATTACCAAAATATAAAACAGGAGTCGCTGTATCATCTGCTTTTCCCGCGTTGTTTGTTGGAACACCATTTACTAACTTCCCGCCTCCTGTAAGTGACACATACTCATTTTTAGAATTTGATGCCACATCGGTAGTACTCCACTGAGTATTAATGGCCCCTTGTGATGGACCAACATAACCAGCAGCTGGTACTGCTGTCTCACTTTTTTTAGTCGTTGCTACTTTTTTTGTTGGTGCTTTCGTTACTTCTTCTTTAGTTGCTACTTCGCTTGTTATTTCTTCTTTTGTTGCTTTTATCGATGTACTTTTTTCGGTTGTTTTTTCAGAAGATGCTGTTTGAGGTTTAACGGTTTCATCTAGCTCTTTAGCTTGGACAGAAGTTCCTGGGCCCTCATTGTTAACCACGTTAACAATGCTACCTGTCATCACTCCTGCTAAGATAATTCCCGTCATTAACGTTGCTGAGATTCGTTCTTTTTTATTACTGTTATGCCCTTTCATTGTTTAGTCCTCCCCCTATAGTTGCTGCCTATTTATACCTAACATTACTATATTTAACTCATTAGTCTAGCTGATTAGTTGTGACCCCCTAGTCCCTCCTAATAGATTTATTCGTTAACTTAGCTGTAACCTAATCGCAAACTTATTATCTGGTTACTGCGACATAGCCAGTTTACCTATAATCTATTTAAATGTAAACATATTTTTTTAATTAAAAAATATTTATCTAATTTATGAAGTAACCGCTTTATCGATTTTGTTTTAATACAAAAGTAATTCATCAAAAAAAATGATGAATTACTTTTGCCAATTTACAGTTTATTTTGGTTACCCTTCACGAACTGGAACTACCGTTGCAAGACTTATTTCTGTCCCATTTGTTTCAGTTATATAAAGAAGTGTATAGGCTCCTTGTTCTGGAATTTGTACAGAGAAACTAAGATCTGACTGTACGACTGTTCTAGCAATTTCATTACCGCTTGCATCAGCAATAATAATTGTATTTCCAGCTGTTTCTCCAGTACCTGTTAAATATTTATCACTTTGATAATAAGAATCAACAGTTGGTTTAGCAATCGTAACATCTTTATGCTTAACTACCGTAGTTTTCACATCACTCCAACCAACACCTGTATTCTGACGAACACTAACTGTTGTATCTTCATGTTGTTTAGGAATAGTAACTTCGTAAAGTCCATTTTCATCAACGATACCTGTCCCTATAACTTTATCGCCAACTTTAACTTCAATTTTAGCACCTGGAACACCACGACCTGATACCGTTGTATCTGTATCAAAAATTGTTTCAACGGTTGGAATTTCTTTCAAAAGTGCCCAACCCGGGTCTAGGTGATATGTTGGCAACGTGTCAGAAGCATTATATGAACCCAACACGTCCCAATCAATTGGCGCACCATTTTTTACTAAACCACTATTAAATATATAACTTGAGTTATTTTCTGCGTCCGCTACTCTGATACCTGTATCTGTTACCATTTGCCCAATATCAAGAGATAAATGAACTTTGAAGTCGGCAAATGCAATCCAAGAATGAGATGGATTTTTGATTCGTAATGTTTTACCATTATCCTCAACTCGGATATCATTTTTATTATACGTATATTTACTTCCGTTATTAAATTGGAAATTTCCTGTTATATAATTATTGAACGAATCATGGTTAAAAAGTGGAACTAACTCTGAAGGAACTGACAAGACATAGTCTGTCGATTCATTAATTCCTGCCGAAATAATCGACTTTCCTTCATAATCAAAATCTAATGTACCTGTTGTCACTGTATTATTACCTTGTAAGTGTAGACCACTTGCACCCGTTCCAGATACTTTCATTGAGCCTCTTGTAATAACACCTAATTCTTTCGTACCTACTTTAGCTGTCGCCACCTGCTTTTCATGGTTACTAGCATCTACGGAATTATTAGCTACCCCTAAAATCATTACTGAATTCAATAATCCAACCACCGCTACCGTTTTAATCACATTCTTCTTTGTCTGACTCATTTCTACTTTGTTCATTTTATTCATCTCCTCTATTTTGGTTTATAAACAATTATTTGATACAGGCCCTCCATAAAAAAATTAGTTAGAGCATTACTAATACCTCCTTATATTTATATTTATTTTTTTATTAATACCTTAAACACAGCTTATCATGTTAACGCTTTCTTTTGCAAATTTAACCACTAGTATATTTTTAATTTTAACTAAATTGGACTTAGATAATAAGCAAAAAAAATAAGCTATCTTCATATAAATACGAAGGTAGCCTACTTTAATTTTAACTATTCTTTATTTTGATTGCTTTGAATCGTTATATTTAACCCATCCAATTAATCCTGCGGTTGATAAAAGAATAAATCCTATCATTGATAATCCTGATCCTTTTATTTCACCGGTTTGAGGTAATCTGTTTTGATTCGATGCAACATTCTTTGAGACAGGTGTTCTCCCGTCTGGATCTGGTGTCACCTGAGAAGTTGTTGGCATTTTACCTACAAATTCAATTCCCATTTCACTTGTATAACTAGCCGCTTCTGCGGTATTACCGAATGCACCTAAACTAAAAGATAACCCCAAAAGACCAATTACTAAAGTACTCGTTATTTTTTTCCCCATAACCATACCTCACCCATTTCGACTACTTATCTTCTTTTTCACCAGTTTGTAATTCTGATAAAATTTGTCGTTTTGCTTCTGCGACAGCTTCTTCTTTATCTTTTTTATTACGACGAACTAAGAACCAAATAATCAATAATACAAGTAGAAGTAAGAAGATTCCTGCAAGAATATACCACATTGTATAATCTTTTTCTAAGTCAACTGCCTTTTCGTTCAATTTATCTGCCGTTGCGCCATCAATTGTGAAGTTTTCAGTCCATTTCCACTTATTCACACCAGAAGTTGCCGTCATTTCTAGACGGTACTTACCAGGTTTAAAGGGTTGGTTGTCCCAAAAAATACCATAATTAAAATTCGTATTGGGAGCCATTGTCATATTCGAAGTGGTTGAAGCATGTAAGGCTTCATCCCCATTTCTTGAATAGACTTTTCCGGCTACCTTTAAATTACGAATAGGTGTTGTTGTTGGGTTTTGTAAATTTACCTTCAATGTATTACGGAAATTAACTGAACCTGGTTCAATTTTAAGTAATTTCATATCAGGTTTAACAACATCATCTGTTTCAGTTAACGTTGTCCCAATCACAAATGCATAACGGTTTTTAATTTGAACGTTACTCTTTGATTTTTTTTCACTATCTTTGTCGATCTTTTCATAGAAGTATAATCCACCATCGATTTCGCCATTAAATTTCTTAGCGGGCATTGTGATATGGAACGTATGCACAACACTTTTCTTGGCTGGAATTGTCACTTCTTTATCCGACTTAACAATTGAAGATAGAGGATTTACCATTGTTTTATCAAGTTTTGGTTTCACATGACTATATTCAACCACACCGTTATCGTTGGTTACAGCTGTATTTGCCTCAGCCATTACGACAACTGCTTTATTAGTCGAATTTTTCAATGTGACAGTAACATCTTGTTTCTGATTAGGCTTCATTTTTAAATTAAAATAGGTTTGGCGCTTATCAACTTGATTACTTGGAAGATTTGCAGTAACGGCAAAGTTCATTTCAGCAGCGTTCGCTTTTTGAACTTGTCCACTAAATAAAACCAATCCTGCCACAAACGCCATTATGATTCCAAAAAATTTTTTATTCAATGTAAAAATCCTCTTTCTTTTCAAATTAGCTTTATGGAGCCGCTATCAATGTCCATTTCAACGTTGATGTATAAGCTTCTTTTGTTTTCACAGTGGTACCAGGAACAAATAACGACACTGCATCGTTTCCTGTAGAGTTAGTTCCCGCTTTATCAGTACCCATAGCAAGTGTCCAAGTACCGAACGGATTATCACTATTACCATCTGTCGTACTAACAACCGAAACAGGAGTACCACCAGTTCCTGTAAGTTTAACGTTACCTGGTAAGTCCCCGCTTAGCCCTAAACCTGGATTTTCACTATGTGCTTCGATATTCTTAATATTTAGTACAGCACCTTTAAGCACGTTCCCGCTAGGACTTTTAAAAACAGTGTTACTAACACCTAATGACCAATTACCCGTTGTATTATTTGTGACCTGGGCGTAATTAGGTACATTATAATAATCTTTATCTGTTAGGTTTTGTGTGTCCCACACTCCACTTGAGTCACGACGGTTAGTCATGTCAGCTACTTTATCAAAAGTTGCATAGTAGGTTTTATTACTCCCCGAGATATCCTGTGCCCCAAAATGAAAACTAGAAATATAATCTATTCTTAAGTCTCCAGTTGTTGGCGTAACTTGATTGAGTGGGTGCACTGGTTTTGATGGATCTAACGGATCAACAGGACCAGACTTTTCAAGTAATGTTAAGTTAGCTGATGATATCGCAGTTTTTCCATCAGTTGCAACTGCTGCATCGGCTACTGAATTTACCATCATCGAAAATGCAAGGAGGGGGACAATGGCTACTGCTAGTCGTATATTTTTTTTCAAGCTCATTGTTTTAACCTATCCCTTTCTGCATTTTATAATGCTGCGTCTTTTAATGTCCATGTAATTGTTGATGTATATTTTTCATTTAATTTACTTGTTGCACCAGGTACTTCTAAAGTTGCTTTAGTAACAGGTAATGTGTTAGGCCCCATACCTTTATCTTTAGCTGCATCTACTGCTGGAACAGCTTTAGATGAACCATCTAAAAGCATAGTTGCTGCAGGATTAGCCACAAACTTTGCCCCATTACCATTAATAATTGAACCATTTGTTAAGGTTAACTTAGCACCATCAAGTGCCGTACCCGTTGCCGTGGCAAATTGTGTATTTGCAACTGTTAAATTCCAACCGACATTTGAGCCACGGTTATCATCAACTTGGATATTAGCATCCTCTGGTTTAGCGCCAAAAGACGTTTGTTCATAAGTTTTTGTTGATCCACTAATTTCTTGATCCCCAAAATCAACACTCGGTGCACTGATTAGCTTAAGTTCGCCTGCCCCAGTAGCTGGATTAGCTACGAAGTTAACATCACCTGTTGTGCCTTTTGTAATATCGGCAGCATGTGCTGCAGGTGCTAATGTTGAAAATAACGTAACTGCTAAAAGTGCTGATGTTGCAATTGCTGCTTTTTTCATAATTAATTTCCCCTTTGGTTTAACTTACTTCTAATCTTTTTATAGACCTGCGTCTGTTAATGTCCATGTTAAGTTAGTTTTGTAACTTGTTCCAATTGATTTAGCTGTTTTACCAGGTACTTCTAATGAGATTGCTTTCATTGAAGCATCTGTATCTGTTCCATCGACATATGTGCCAAATGAATCAGTCCAAGTACCCATACCTTGACCCTTAGCAGCACTTACAACTTCAACATCTTTTCCAACAGTTGGTGTAATAACACCACTATTTAAAGCAGTTGGGATTGTTGTCGTGTCACCAATATTTGAAGAATTAAATGTTTGACCGGTCATTTTTAATTGCGCACCAGCCAACTCAGAAGTCCCATCATTAAATTGGGCATCTTGATTTACTGAAAGTTTCCAACCACCATTTGTACCACGGTTATCAGTTACTTGTAAGTAATTAGCACGTTTAACCTTATCACCTTTACTATCTGTAGCTGAAATTGGTTGTGCATAGTAAGTTTCTGTAGAACCAGAAATCTTATGATCAGCACCAAAATCAAGATTAGAGATGTAATCAATCGATAAAGGTCCATCTGTACCAGGTTTGATTGGATCTGGATCTGGATCTGGTGTAATTGGATTTGTTGGATCGATTGGATCTGTGGGATTTGTTGGGCTTGTGCTTCCTGCGACAAAACCTACTTTACCTGTTTCATTATATGTTTGTGTATTATTTGCGGCATGTACAGCTGGTGCTGCAGTCAAACCTAATGTTGTTAACGCAATTGCACTTGCAACGATTTTTGTTGTTTTCATTTTAATTTCCCCTTTTATTGATTCCCTCTATTTTTTAATAACCTAGTTGATACAGGTTTACATCCCTGCGTCAGTAATTGTCCATGTTAAATCAGTGGTATATGGTTTAGCTTCTTTAGCTGAATTACCAGGTACGGCTAATGAAACAGCCTTCATTGCTGTATCCTTTGTAGCATCTGCATCATATACACCAAATGAATCTGTCCAAGTACCCATACCTTGACCCTTAGCTGCATTCAAGACTTCAACAGCGCTACCAGGTGTTGCTGTAATTGTAGCATCGGCTATAGCTGGGGTTGTTGCATTAGTTACACTATCCATATTTTTAGAATTTAATTTTTGTGATCCCATTTTTAATACTGCACCATCTAAATCTGCTGAGCCATCATTAAATTGTTTTTCTTGTTTAACTGAAAGTTTCCAACCAGCATTAGTACCACGTTTATCCGTTACTTGTAAGTAAGTAGCATATTTAGCACCACTAACTGCTTTGACAGGTGCAGCGTAGTAAGTTGTATCGTCCCCAGAAATTTTGTTTTCACCAAAATCAAAGTTAGAAACGTAATCAATTGATAATGGTCCATCAGTACCAGGACTAACAGGAGGAACAGTTGGTTCTAATGGATCAACGGGTTTATCTGGATCAACTGGGTTAACGGGTGGTGTTTTATCATCATTTTCTGTAAAACCAATCTTACCTAATGATGTGTAATTTTCTGTATGGTCTGCGGCATGTACAGCTGGTGCTGCAGTTAAACCTAATGTTGATAAAATAATTGCGCTTGTTACGATTTTAGTTGTTTTCATTTTAATTTCCCCTTTTAATTAATAACCTTTTTTTATTGATAGAATTAATTCTTATAAGTTAGCGTCTGTAAGTGTCCATGTTAAATCTGATGTGTATTTTTCTGCGACTTTTTTGCTATCACCAGGGATAGCTAATTTAACAGAAGCTTTAGCTTTATCAGCGTCTTTAGTTGCATTACCGAATGCTTCAACCCAAGTACCAGAACCTTCGCCATCTTTAGCTTGCATAACAACTTTATCACCTGATGCAGAAGAAATTGCAAGGTTATCTGTTAAAATTGATGGTGCTGGTTTTGTACCATTTTTATCAGCATTATTTGCTTCAGGGTTAGATAACGTAATTGTTGTGCCATCTAATACTGATTTTGTTGTTTCACTTGTAAATGCTTTTGATTGTTGAACTGAAAGTTTCCAGCCAGATACTGTACCACGGTTATCTGAAACTTGTAAGAAGTTTGCAAGGTCTTTTTTAGTTCCAGCTGTTGGGTTATCTGTTGTTGCTGCAACTAATTCCGAGTTATATGTTGTATCATTACCTGTTACTTTTTGTGTACCAAAGTTAAAGTTAGAAACGTAGTCAATTGCTAATGGGCCACCAGTACCTGGGTTCACTGGGTCTGTTGGATCGATAGTATGTCCTGGATCTGTTGGATCAGTAATACCAGGGTCTGTTGTTCCGTCATTTTTAGTCAATTCAACGTTACCATGTGATACATAATCTTTTGTTTCTGATGCGTTAGCTGTTGTAACAGCTGTTCCTGTAATACCTAATCCAAGTAATGCAGCGAATAATAATTTATTTGTTTTTTTCATAATATATATTTCCCCTAATCTCTTTTTTTATAGTTTAGCATCTGTCAAAGTCCATGTTAGTTCAGACTTATAAGCCCCTGCTACTTTTTTCGACTCAGCTGGAACAAACAATGAAATACTTTGTTGAGCAGCTGTATTATCTTTACCAAAACGATCCGTCCAGGTCCCCATACCATTGTCCAACTTAGCTGTCATCACAGTAACTGCCTTACCATCTGGCTTAATTGCTGCTTGACTATCCGTCGGTCTATGCAGGTTACTACCATTAACAACACCATTCATCAACGTGATAACCGTTCCATCTAATTTATTTTTACCATTCATAAATGGATTGGTCTGTGCAACGGTTAATTTCCACCCTGCATTTGACCCACGGTTATCCGTTATCTGAACATAGTTTGGATAATCTCCGACTTTACCGTTCTTATCAGCTAACTGGTCAAGTTGTGCATAATAAACACTATCTTTACCAGAAATTTTTTGTTGACTGAATTGTAAGTTCGAAACGTAATCAATCGATAACGGACCTGGCGTCCCCGGATTAACAGGTCTAACTGGTTTTACCGGATCCGTCGGATTAATTGGATTAACAGGTCGTGTTTCATCAGTACTTCCAACTAACTCAATAGTCGCATGCGATTGATAGCCCACTGTATCGCTTGCTGAAACTTGCGTTACGGCGAAACCAACAGGTACCATGCTTCCTAAAAGAATCCCCATAATTGTACTTCTTTTTAGCATCGTATTTTCTCCCCTCGTAAGATTTTGGTAGTTTTTAATATTAGCAATATGCTAACGATTAACATTAATTAAACAAGGTTTATGAATGTGGCGTATCCGCTAATGTCCATGTTATTTCCCCTGTATAGTCCCCTGCTTTAAGCAAAGGGTTATTTCCATTAAGTTGAACGATAATTCCTTTGTCGTTTGCCCAACTTACTTCTTGAGTTACCTCAGATTGCCCTGAACCAACTTCTGCACTGTTTGATTCTATATCTTGCGATTGACCAGATGCATCTATATATGTCAATACACCATTTAACTTAACGTTAGCATCGTTATGCTCCGTTAACGGTGTTGTAAGTTGAGCTGTTAAGGTCCAAGCTTGTTTACCCGCGTTAGAAACTTGTACGCTATTAACATGAGGATCAGGGTCACTACGTTGAACTTTAAAGTCTTCTCCGCTGTAAGGTAACGTAACACCTAAAAAAGAACCGTAATTAGTTGCCCCAGGTCCTTCTGTAATTTTCAATCCACCTGTAACTTCAATGTTAATGGTCTTTTTTAAACCATCCGAATTTTTGATAACTGCCTGATAAATACCATCAGTTGAAGTTTGTTTAAGTGTCGTTGAATCAACGCTTACTTTAGATTCAGCACCAGTTGCTAACAACCATCCTTTAGCTTCACTAGTCTTTAGAATTAATGCAGTCAACTCATCAGTTGTTAATTTTTGAATATCTGCCTGCTTTACGCCAAATCCTTTTGCATAAAGGGCAGAGACTTTATCAGTTGCAGTGTCATCATCAGTTACAGTAACTGGTACAGCTACTTTTGCGATTTCATTTGGTTTAACTGCAATATCTGTTAAAAGCATATCTTGGATGTAAAATCCTACTGTTTTATTATCAAGTGGTTTACCTGATGGATTTGTCCCATCAACAGTTAGTGTATGTGCATTAACTGTTGGTTGATTAATAATTGTCAAATCTTTAATCAAATCCGTCTCGCCTGTCTTAACCGTATCGCCAACTTTGATTGTTTGTGGGATAGCAATTGCGCCTAATTTGAATACGTTAACAGTTATAGTAACTGGTTTTTCTTGACGGTTATTACCTGGATCAACTGCCGTAACTAATAGTTCATTTTTACCTGGACCTAGTTTAGACATATTAACTGGTACAGAATACGGTGTAGGATTCTTCACATCCACTGTAATAGTATCGTAAGGATTCTTTTCTGACGTTCCATCTGGATACCCGATTTCAATATTTCCTTTTGTATCATCTGAATCAGTAACATCTCCTGTAATCTCAACACCTTTTTGATCAGCGTAACCGTTAATTATTGTATTTTTAACTGTCGCAACGGGAGGAGTACTAGGTGTTGTCTCTTTATAAGTAAGGTAAGACCCATTAACAAGTGTTGCACCTGGAGCTAAATCAACTTGATTAGCTTTCATAATGTACGCACTATCATCACCAATTGTTTTACTTGGATTACTAATATTTTCAATTCCAATATTAGTGTTTGCTGCTGAACCTTCCATACCTGTCCCGGCTACCCCCCCTTTAAAGTAGTTATTAAAATTAGCGGGGTTTAGAATCTTATCTTGAGAACCGCCCGTATAATTTGTCCAACCACCCAAAGTAGCATTAGACTCTGGATCTTTCAATCTCACATCCAAAACATGCTTCTGACTAGTACTATCCCCAATCATTTTAAAGCCATCATTAGGTCCAATACTCTGTAAAGGAACTTTATCAGAATCTACAAAAGTATCATTTGTTTCCAAGGCACCTATTTTTTGTGAATCTGAATTATTATTTGTAATACTAAAGTAACGGTAAATACCACCAGTCCTACCATATACTGATTCAAAAGTATAACTAACTTTGTACTTACTATCATACATAGTTGCTTTAAATCCCGTGTTCATACTATTTTTATAAAGATGATAATCAGTAATTGACCCATCTAAAAGTCCACCCTCGATACCAGAAATACCGTTGTCTAGGTAAGCTTCATTCACATTATAACCACGAGCTATTTTGTCGCCCATAATCAGCCCGTGTATAATCGATGGACGCGGATTTTTTCCGGTAGTATACGTATATGACCAAGATGGTAAATTAGGTGAACTATTATTGCTTGCTCTATCTGCGTCATTATTATTCGTCAGTTCACTAGGCTGAAAAGGTTCAATACTATTTCCAAAGTACATAACTGGTTCATTAGGCTTATCAGATCTCCCCGATTGTGAAACAAACGTCTTTGCTACATCAGCTGCGTAATCTTTTGTTTCCCATTTAACAGTAGGTAGAATTTCATCTTTTGGTCCAACATATCCAGCTGCTCGAGTGGTAGCTCGAGTACTTCGTTTAGTTTTTTCTGATGATTTAGCTTTTATTTTTAATTCACTTTTTTTAGTTGTTGATTTAGTTTCTACAGATTCACTTGATAGCGCCTTTTTTTCTGATTCACTTGATTCTTTAATCGTTAACTTACTTGATGTTTCATCTGATGATTCGCTTGACATACTGCTCTCATCGGTTTTAGCAAACACACTAGGTTCTCTATGGCTAGCTCCCCCAGCTAACAATCCTGCAAAAACAGCACTTGTCATAATTGTTGCCGAAACCCATTCTTTTTTTCTGTTTTTATACTCTCTCATTTTTTAGCCCTCCCCAATCCTTGCTTTTAACTTATTAATTATTTTATCAATTTAGTCTATTTGATTTCACTAACATATTGCCAATTCACTACTATCCCCTATTTATCTAGCTATTTCTATTAACTTTTATCAAATATACCTTTTAGCAAAGTTAAAAATTCAACATGTACATGCTTTGTCTTTGATTAACATGTACATATTATATCTTCAATGGTGTACGATGTTAAATCAAATTTTTTATTTTTTTAAAAATATTTGAAAATTAAACAAATAATAATTATTCATAAGTTTTATCTCATCATAAAACGAAAATTATTAAGCCACTAAAATACGAATAAAATTTAGTTATCATTAATTTTTATTAAAAAAATCCATATCAATACTTAGCAGTATTGATATGGATTTACTATTATTTGGGATTGTTATTTAGTTCATAATTAAACTGCTAAAAATATTCAAATCATTTAAGATTAAATTAGAAACTATAACATTAAGGTGTATTCTCTAGTGTCCATGTTATTTCCCCTGTATAGGCTCCAGCTTTAAGTGATGTATTACCTCCGTTAAGTTGAGCGACAATTCCTTTATCCTTATCCCAACGGACTTCTTGAGTTGCCTCAGACTGTCCTGAACCAACTTCTGCACTACTTGATTCTATATCTTGTACACCATTAGCTGAATTTACATACTCCAAAACACCAGTTAACTTATCATTAGCACTATCTGTCAAACCTTTTGTAAGTCGAGCAGTTAATGTCCAAGCTTGTTTACCTGCATTAGAAATATTCACACTGCTATTGGTACTAGAATCACTACGTTGGAGATCAAAATTTTCTCCACTGTAAGGTAATATCACGCCACTGGAAGAACCATAGTCAGTTGCAGTAGGTGCTGATGTAATTTTTAATCCACCTGAGACAGTAATCACAATTTCTTTTGTTTGACCATCAGAATTTTGGATAACTGCTTTATAAAAACCATCACCTGAAGTTGGTTTAAGTTCTGTTGACTTAACACTAACTTTAGATTCGGCACCCGTCGCTATCAGCCAGCCTCTAGCTTTACTATTATTCAAGATTAATGTATCTAAATCACCAGTTGATAAGTTTTGAATATCCGCTGTTTTTAATTCAAATCCCTTGGCATAAAGAGCAGAAGTTTTGTCAAATGCAGTATCACTATCAGTTACGGTAACGGGTACAGCTACTTTTGCGATTTCATTTGGTTTAACTGCAGTATCTGTTAAAAGCATATCTTGAATGTAAAATCCTGCTGTTTTATTATCAAGTGGCTTACCTGATGGATTTGTTGTATCCATTTTTAAGGTATGTGCATTAACTGTTGGTTGATTAATAATTGTTAAATTCTTAATTAAGTCCGTTTCGCCTGTCTTAACCGTATCGCCAACTTTGATTGTTTGTGGGATAGCAGTTGCACCTAATTTATAAAGATTGACTGTTACCGTAACAGGTTTTAACTGTTCTACTTCACTATCGTCAACAGCTGTCACTATTATCTTATTTGAACCTAATTTTAATTTAGAAGTGTCAATGTTTGCACTATAATCAGCACTAGTATCTACCTTACCTGTGTCGTACACATTCTCTGTTGTTCCTGACGTTGACCCATCTGGATAGGTAATTTGAATATAACCTTTACTGCCATCCTTATCTAAAACCGTTCCTAAAACTTTAGGCCTATTAGTTTGACTTGCATAAGCATTAATCGTTTGTTCTTTTACACTTGCAACAGGTGCAACAGCTTCCTTATAAGTTTGATAAGAACCCGTTACGAGTGTTCCTCCTGGTTCCAAAGTTTTCGGATTAGCTTTTATTATGAACCCACTATCGCCTTTAAATGGGTTATCTGGATTCTTAATATTTGAAACGGCAATAATTTTATTATGTGGTGATTTTTCCATTCCAGTTCCAAGTGCACCACCATTGAAATAATTATTTAAATAACCAGTATTCATAACATTTGGTTCATCTCCGCCTGTGTAATTCGTCCATCCACCTAATTTGGTATTATTTCTTGGATCATTTAATTTGAAATTTAAACTATGTGCTGACCCAACCATTTTGAATCCTTCATCCGGGCCTAAGCTTTCAATGGTAACAGCATCCTCATCAACGAATGTATCGACGCCCTCAATAGCTCCAACTGCACGAGCCGTTGTGTCATTGTTAGTAATACTAAAATAGCTATAAACACCGCCACTAGCATCATAAACTTCCTCAAATGTATAACTTAATTTATACTTTGTATCATACATAATTGCCTTAAATCCAGTACCTGTTTTATTTTTAAAAAGTTGATATCCAGTGATATCCTTACCTTTAACTGCAGATTCAATTGTATAAGGAATTGATGAAAAGGATGATACCAACCCGTATCCACGATTACCTGGGACACTATTATTAATAATAATTCCATAAGATTTCCTTGGAACAGGATTTATTCCAGTATCAAACATGTAGGCCCAACCAGACTTATTAAGACCACTGACGGGATCATTATTTAATAACTCATTCATTTGAAAAGGAAAATAATTATTTCCAAAATATAATACAGGTTCGCCAGGTTTATTCTGTGAACCCGACTGTGAAACAAATGCCGTTGCTGACTCCGCTGAATAATCTTTTGTTGTATCCCAGTAATCATCAGGAAATACATCATTTGCTGGTCCAACATACCCAGCTGCTCTAGTACTTAGTTTAGCTTTTGCTGACGGTTTAGCTTTTGTTTTTGATTCACTTTTTTTTATTGTGATTGATTTAGTTTTTAGAGAATCACTTGATATCGCCTTTTTTCCTGATTCACTTGTGGCGTTATCTGATGACTCACTTGACATACTGCTCTCATCAGTTTGAGCAAATACACTAGGTTCCCTGTGACTGGCCCCCCCAGCAAATAATCCTGCAAAAACAGCACTTGTTATAAGTGTTGCTGAAATCCATTCTTTTGTTCTACTGTTATGTTTCCTCATCTTTTATCCCTCTCTAATGCTTAATTATCTTATTTATTTGGTCTTACTATCATATCGTTAAGTCATTGTCATCCCCTATTTTTCTAACAATTCCCATTAACTTTTAGTAAAGTGAAGATACAATATGTACATACTACATCTACAATTATTATGTACATATTGTATCTTCAATGGTGCACAATGTTAAATCACATTTTTTACCTTTTTAAAAATATTTGAAAATAAAAAAGTTATTAATTAAAAGATAATATCCCTTAATTAATAACTTTTTCATTTAAATTATTTAATTTTTTGTTGATACTTTCTTTTTAATCTTCGATTAATCCATAATATAACAAAAACATTAACGATTATCAGTACGAACAAGAGTAATATCCAATAGATCCAGTAATTTGTTTGATCGATTGTAACATCCTTCTCATTCAATATTCTTGCTTTTGATCCACTTACCGTAAATTTCTGTTTAAAATGCCATGCCTGATTTTTAGAAGTCATCTCTGCACTAAGTTCGTAGGTACCACTTTTGAGTAATTCACCAGCAGCTAATGGAATTGGAAAGGTAACCGCACTGGTTGGGGCAATTTGCATGTCCTTATTACTTGCTCGATATAATACTTTTGAACTACCTAACCGTCTGACTTGTGTATTTATTTGAACTTTATTTAAAAACATAGCGCTCTGATTTTCAAATCTCGCAGCAATCACATTACGTGCATTAATTTGTGTGATATCAACCGTTTTTAATTTTACTTGTGCGCTAGTTACAGGTTGTTCTCCATGGAATATTACCGCAGTCGTATATAAATAACGATTATCAATAACCGCTCGTTCTGACTTTGTTTGAGACTGAGCATCATTGTCTTCAATCACCGATATACCTCCCGCAACGACACCTGCAAAAGTCGTATTGGGTAACGCAACATCCAAAGTAACTATTTTTTCACTTTTTGCAGGAACAGTTATACGATTCTGACGAGCTCTAACTGCTTTTACCACTGAGAACGGCTGTTGTGCCAATACTTTACTTTGTGATTCCGCGTACTCCACAACCCCATTATAGTTTGTTGTTGCATCCTTAATGAGGACTTCAAACGTTAGTGATTTATCAATAAGATTAGCTACCTTAATTTTCAGCTGTGTTTTAGTTCCTGGTGCTGCTTTTAAATCAAAATAAGTTTTTTTCTTATCTAATTGATAGTCAGATATCATAGGTTGAACAGAAAAGTCAACTTGGCTGGCATTAACCTGCTTAATGTCCACTCCGAATAAAAATAAAATACTGAATAAAAATAAATAGCCGAATCTTTTAATAAATTTTGTGGTTATCATTTCATTATTATTCATTTGATGGCACATCATTTAATGACCATGTAATTTCACTACGATAGACATCTGTCATCTTAGTTGCCTCACGGGGAATATTCAAAGCGATACTATTTCCTTTAGTTGCCTCATTCCCAAAACGGTAAACCCAAGTGCCGTATCCTTCATCACCTTTTGCGGCAACGACTACTTTATTAGCTCCTACAGACAAATCAAAATTTTTCTTATAAAATCCAGGTTTTTTATCCGCAGAAATGGAAACAAGTTCACCATTACTAAAACTAAGATAGGCACCCGTTAACGATTTATGCGTCTCTTCAGATTCAAATTGGCGACTCTGTTTAGCTTCAAGCACCCAACCATTTTCAGTTCCGCTAAAATTTGAAACTTGAACGTAATTGGGTGTGCTTGCCCCTGTTGCCATATCTTGCGCTTTGGCATAACTTTTTTTATCATTCGAATCAATTTTAGTTGTATTGAAACTAAGGGAAGAAGCAAAATCGACTGTTGTTGCTCCAGATTGAAAATCCATAGACAAATCGGATTGCGCACTACCACGATTAGTTTTCGCCGCTTGAATCGTTGCCTCAGATGCAGTCATATAGAGACCTAATAGTGTTACAAAGGCGCTTAATACTATTTTATTCATAAAGATTTCCCTCTCCCTGTCTAAAAAAATTACTCTTCTGTTATTTCTATAATTTGAATACATATATTAATGACATGTTATTTTATATCACCACTTTTGTCAATTTTTTTAAAAATATGATAATTATTGATTCTAGATTTATATGCAAACCGTTGGCAATTCCCCTATAATGGATAGTACATACTCTTTAATGAGGAGGAATCGCGATAAATGGACTTTATATTTAACAAAGATGATATTCGTAAGTTAGAATTATTTTCTTATCTTGAGAATACTTATGACCAATCTGCTTCGCAAACAGACATCCAAAAACATTTTAAATGGTCAAAATATTATACAGCAACAACTATCAAGTCTTTAGAAGAAGATCTTGTCACTGAAGGATTAGACGATTACTATTTATTAAAAGTTAGCAATAACAAAGTAAGTCTACAAAAAAATGGCTTAGATTCCATCGATCACCTATTACTTCTATACGCTAAGCAGTCACCTCAATTTTTGATGCTGAATGCGCTATTTACTAACCCTAATTTTAGTATAGAATCCTTCACCGAATCGTTATTTTTAAGTGAAGCAACTGGTTATCGGACCAAGAAATTTTTAGATGATATGTTACAAAAATTAGGCTTTAAAATCACTAAAAACTTCCAATTAGTAGGTCCTGAAGAAAATATTCGCTTATTTTTTTATAACCTTTATTTAGCTGTCTATAAGAACTACAACTTCCCATTTAATGAAGAAGTTGATCGTAATTCTAGTTTATTTTCTAACCAATTAATTTCTAGCTTAAATCTTGATCTCACACAAATACAATTATTGAAACTAAAGTATTTTTCAGCTGTTCTCATACAAAGTTTAGCTTCTAATCGAAATGATACTAATCGTTTTGCTGATGTTAATTTTGCTAATTCAGACTCAATCATGTCCAATATTCAAGACTGTCTTCAAGAAAATCCAGGTATTAATGGACTTACGGATGAACAGTTATCAATTGAAACAGTATTTGTTCTAAATTTCCTTTATATGGAAGACATTGTTGACGTTACATTTAATAACTCATCTTTCTTTTCACAAATTGAATCACTCAATAATTTTGTTATTAAAGACTTACAAAAGTTCTTTGATATCACATTAAGTGAACAAAGTTATATGACATTATTTGACGAATTATCTCGTATTCATTTTTCTAGTTACCATAGTGCCCAAATTGATTTTAGTTGGCAAGTTGCCGTAGATAATACTATTTTAAAAGAAAATTATAGTTGGTTTTATATCTTCGTTGACCAATTGATAACTAACTTAACAACGAATGTACCGGATATTTTCAAAGAAAAAAACATTAACATGGCCCGTTTAAAATCAGAATATCTTTTCTTATTCATTCGTTATATTGATTTACCAACCGTTTCAAAACCGGTGCATATAACAATTGATTTTTCAAAAGGGAGTAACTACAATGATTTAATTCACAAAAATCTTGATTCAATGCCCTTCTTTAATTTGGAAGTTAACTACAAATTAACAGATCAAACCGATATTTACCTTTCTGACTTCTTGATGGCAGATGTCCCCAGTCGCTACCTAATCTGGAATAGTCCACCATTAGCTTCTGATTGGGAGATATTTGCTAATATGGTTGTGGCTATTCGAACAGATAGTCAGGAGGATATCACTAATGCATAAAAAGTTTAGAACATCCCGCCTAACTAGAATTTCCTTAGCCTCAATCGTAGCTAACTTGTTCATTTTATCCATGTATGTACCCAAACAAATTAAAGCAACACCGCGAAGCGATAGTGAAGATTCTCGTGTAGCTCCTGTGAATCCAATGGATCCCAGAAAAAATGCAGAACCTGTGTCCCCTAAGGTTTCGGCACCTAAAAAACAAAAACCTCGTAAGGTTAAGAAAAAAGTAACAGATAAATCACCAATCGCTTTTGTTTCAACGCAACATTCTGTAACACCTATTAAACCACCTGTAGCCCTTTCAGTATCTTATTCTGGCTACTTGGTTCGTCATTTATCAGGGAACCTACTCTATGGTTCAAAAACAAGGTCATCAGATGCGATTATTTTAAAAGAAACTAAAGAATAAATTTAGTTTATTTTATTTGACCTTTTTTGACCAAGGGTTTAAACTAGCATTACATTAGTTCAAATGCTAATATAAAAAAAGTAAATAATAATAAATTCGGAGGTTTCTAACTATGAATATGGTTCCTACAGTTATCGAACAATCTGCCGGTGGCGAACGTGCCTATGATATCTACTCTCGTCTTTTAAAAGACAGAATCATTATGTTATCTGGTGAAGTTAATGATGATATGGCAAATGCTATTATCGCTCAATTACTTTTCTTAGACGCTCAAGACTCAGAAAAAGATATTTCAATTTACATTAACTCACCCGGTGGTTCTGTTTCAGCCGGTTTAGCTATCTACGATACAATGAACTTCATCAATGCTGATGTTCAAACAATCGTTATGGGTATGGCTGCTTCAATGGCCAGTGTATTGGCAACTGCTGGTACAAAGGGTAAACGTTTTGCATTACCTAACTCAGAAATTATGATTCACCAACCACTTGGTGGCGCTCAAGGTCAAGCAACAGAAATTGAAATTGCTGCTGCACATATCTTGAAAACAAGAACATTGATTAACCAAATTTTAGCTGATGCAACTGGTCAAGATATTAAAGTTATCGATAAAGATACAGATCGTGATAACTTTATGACTGCTGATCAAGCAAAAGAATACGGTTTGATTGATAAAATTATGACTAACAAAAAAGGGCTTAAATAAGCTTTAACGTTTAAGGACACTAACAAGTTAACTTTTGTTAGTGTCCTTTTTTTGAGCGGATAATTATTCAGATGAACCCGTCTTATGCTATACTGACGCTAATAAATGAAGACTGGACTGATAAAAATGGATATTTCAATTATTGATGCTTCAAAAGTAAATCGGGACTTTGGACTTGTGATTGGTAACTCTGACGCGCCAAAAACAATTATTGAGTTTATTAACCTACGTTGCCCCTACTCAAAAGAATGGTTCGAAAAATCTAAAGAGACTTTAGATTCTTATGTTGCAAACGGACGTGTAAAACGTGTCATCAAACTTTTTGATAAAGAAAAAGAATCCTTACAACGTGGTAATGTTGCTCATCATTATCTTCCTTTAGATAATCCGCAAAAATCTTACGATTTAATAACTGAATTATTTAAAACGCAAGATACGTGGAAAGACTTAACACTGGATGAGGTTGCTGCCTATATGGAAAAGACCTTTAGTTTAACTGACGTTTCTGATAAAACTTACATTAACTCAATTATCGCTGAAGCTAACGACGCAAATATTCAATTTGTACCAACCGTTATCGTTGACGACCATATTTTTGATGAATCAATTGATCTAGCTACCTTAAAATCATATTTAGATAAATAAAAAATACGCATATAATTAATAGCTAAGATAAAAGCTATCAGTTATATGCGTATTTTATTTGGTTAACCTTTTAATCCTTTAGATTGTCTGACCATATCTTCAACAACAACATCAAAGATTTCTCCAAGTCCAGCACAATATTCTAATATTTCCCACGGCGCATTCGTATGGAAATGCAGTTTCATTAAATCAGAATCTCCCGCAACAAGTAAACTATCACCTTTGAATTGACGTAAAATCTTATCGTTCAATTGGTCCTCGTCTAATGTACTACCTTCTATTAGTAGTTGCGTATCATATTTAAATGTTATCATGCTATCTCACCTCTTTAAAATTTCGTTTATTTTTCACCAATTCGAACTTTTTCAGCAAATTCGTTAATTTTTCGTAGCCGATGATTAATCCCAGATTTTGAAATTGGACCACCTGGTACTAAATCACCTAATTCTTTCAAACTAACTTCTTGATGAACCAGACGTGTTTCAGCAACTTCTTTTAATTTAGAAGGTAATTGCCCTAAACCAACAGAATGTGCAATAAACTCAATATTAGCAATTTGTTTATTCGCAGCATCCGCCACTTTATTCATATTAGCTGTTTCGCAATTAACCATGCGATTAACTGAATTACGCATATCGCGGACAATCCTAATATCTTCAAACTTCAACATAGCCGTTGTTGCGCCAATTAATGACAAGAAATCAGCAATTTTTTCTGCTTCTTTTAAATAAACGATATAACCACTTCGACGTTCAGTCATTCTAGCGTTGAATCCAAATTTATTAATCATTTCGCAAATTGTTTGATTATGTTCTTCATAGACTGAGTAAATTTCCAAATGATAACGGCTTGTTTCAGGATTATTAACAGAACCACCTGCCAAAAATGCCCCACGTAAATATGAACGCATCATCATATCATCATGGGCCAACAGATCCATTGGTACACCCATTTTAAGTTGCATATCTTCAATGATATCCAGGTCTTTTAAAACAAAATCACTACCTGTTTTTAAACGTACAATATAAATATTATTTTTCTTTAATTTCATTTTACGACGAACTAATAGTTCACTTGTAATGTCATAAAATTCATTTAAAAGTTCATAAATCCGTCTCGCAATTGCGGGATTCTCAGTCTGAACATTTAAAACAAATTGATGATTAATAATACTCAAAGACCCATTCATTCTAATTAACGCCATTAACTCTGCTTTAGCATTATTTTTTCTGACTTTGAGGGTCGTTAATTCTTTTTTCACTTCACTTGCATATGACATTCTTTCACCTTATCTCTGTACTAAATAGTCTTTCTATGTCTTAATTCGCGATTTGGTCGACCAACTAAACGGATTAATTCTTCAACGACTTTATTGCCATCATGGAAGACACCTTGATCTTTTAATTTTAAGAAGTTAGATGAAATCACTCGACAATGTTGTTCCCTTAATCCATTAAAGTCATGTTCAACTTGAATTAAATTCTCATCATATTTTTCTTTATCCATATAACCTTCAGGAACCGGTGCCGTATTCACAAGCACTGTATTCACAAAACATTTACCTAGGTGCCCATTCAAAATACGCACATGATCAGCATCAGTAAAATGTTCTGTTTCACCCTTTTGCGTCATAATATTACAGATATAAACAACTTCTGCTTTTGTTTCAGACAGTGCCTTACCCACATTACCAATAACTAAATTAGGCAAAATACTTGTGAACAAACTCCCAGGTCCAAGGACAATTTGGTCTGCTTCAAGAATAGCTTGAACAACTTCTGGTACAGCTTCTGGCACACTAGTTTCACTTTTTTCACTTGAGGTTACCCAAACACGCTTAATTGATTTTCTAGCGGCAGTTATTTCTGCTTCCCCCGCTAAAAAAGTGCCATCAGAAAATTCTGCATTTAATACTAACGGTTCATCCGCAACGGGATAGACATGTCCATCAACTCTCATCATTTCTGATAATTCTTGGACAGAAGCAAAAACACCATTTTTCATTTCAGTTAGTGCTGCAATAATTAAATTACCAATCGCATGTCCTGCAAAAAATCGATCGGACGTATCAAACCGATACTGGAATATATCTAAATATATTTCTGGTAACTCAGATAATGCGGCAATAACATTACGAATATCACCAGGCGGCACAACATTCACGTAATCTCTGATAATACCTGACGAACCACCATCATCAGCAACCGTTACAATCGCCGTGATATCAGCATTTTTATCTCTTAAACTTTTTAAAATAACGGGTAGCCCTGTTCCGCCACCAATAACGACTATCTTAGGTCTATGTCCACTTCTCGTCATGATCGATTGACCGATTCTTTACTTTTATTAATATCACGGTGTGTAACGTTCACCGGATAGTTAATTTTCAATTCTTCACTCAATCTTTTAGCTAAAGCAACTGAGCGATGTTGTCCACCAGTACAGCCAATCGCAATCGTTAAATTGGTTTTACCTTCAGCTTCGTAGCCAGGTAAAATTGACTCAATTAACGATTCAAATTTGGTATAAAAACCTTCTGTAGCTGGTTGTTTCATCACATAATCATAAACTGCCTTATCTAAGCCAGTTTGTGGTTTTAATTCTGGAATATAGTGTGGGTTAGGTAAGAAACGGACATCCATCACGATATCTGCATCGATAGGTAGGCCATATTTAAATCCGAATGATAAGACTTCAACATGAAAATTAGCTGTTTCTCTGGTTTCAAAATTATGAAAAATCTCTTCACGTAACTGACGTGGTGACAAATTAGTCGTATTAATCACTAATTGTGCTTGTGTTTTAATATCATTTAATAAGTCACGTTCTTTTTCAATGCCATCCATCAGACGGCCTTCCATTGCTAACGGATGCGCACGTCTTGTTTCTTTGTAACGAGAAACTAATTCTGCATCTGATGCGTCAAGAAAGACAATTTTAGTGGTTACAAATTCAGTGTTATCAAATCCTGATAACATTTCGATAATTTCATCATAAAAAGCTCTTGATCTTAAATCCATAACAAGGGCAATTTTTGAAATTTTACCTGACTCTTTTACCAACTCCCAGAACTTAGGTAATAAAGTTGGTGGTAAGTTATCAATACAAAAATAACCTAAATCTTCAAAACTTTGCATTGCGACCGTCTTACCGGCCCCACTCATCCCTGTAATTACAACTAGCTCTAACGTATCTGTCATATTCATTCCTCCAAATCTACTATAATTATTATAACATACCTGGTGTTTCTTTTGTATCTGCGCACAAAAAAAGAGTTGTTTCCAACCCTATATCGTTTCACCAAATATTTTCATTTTAATTGCTTGGCCCGTTGGTGTACTAGCTAATCCACCAATCCCAGTTTCTCTAAGCGAGCTCGGCATACGTTCGCCAATGTCTTTCATAGCCATAATAACTTCATCAGCTGGTACTTTGTTAGATAATCCAGCAAGTGCCATATCTGCTGCCGTTAAAGCATTCACGGCTCCTATTGCATTTCGCTTGATACATGGAATTTCAACTAATCCAGCAACTGGATCACAAACCAGTCCCAATAAATTACTAAGTCCCATCGCAAAAGCCTCTGCACATTGTTCCGGCGTTCCACCAGTAACCTCAACGGCGGCAGCTGCTGCCATTGCTGATGCACTGCCGACTTCTGCCTGACAGCCACCAGTCGCTCCGGCAATCATGGCATTATTTGCCACGATCATTCCAAAGGCACTTGACGTAAATAAAGCTTGTAACATCTTTTCATGTGATAAATTTAATCGTTTTTGTATCATGAAAATAACCCCAGGCAACGTTCCAGATGAACCTGCAGTCGGTGTCGCACAAATAAGTCCCATCGAAGCATTGACTTCATTAGTCGCAATTGCATATTGCATCGCCTCTAAGTTAGCATCCCCAGATAAAGAGTGCCCTTTCTCACGATATTTCCGTAGTAAGACCGCATCTCCACCCGTTAATCCCGTTGCTGAAGAAACGCCTTCACCATTTGATCCCTTTTCAATCGCTTGCTTCATCACTTCAAGATTAGCAGACATTTTTTCAATGATAACGTCTCTAGTTTCACTTGATTGCGCCATTTCTTGTTCAATCATTAATTCTGAAACTAATTTGTGTTCTTTATTAGCAGTTGAAACTAACTCAGCAATACTTTTATACAAGATGGAACCTCCTATTTTAAATAAATGAGATTGTGCGTTAATAATCGCAGTTGCTTAATATCAGTCTCAGTAATATTCTTGGATAAATCATATTCATACATAATATCCTCTGGCATTAACTCAGATTCACTTTGCATAACAATAGTTGTCGATTTTTCGATTTGTTTTTGAATTTTATTTTTATTTACTGGATTAGCTTCCAACACTAGTATCGGTAAACTACCCTTTGGAAAAAATTGTTGTTTTTTTATAGTGAAAGCCCTAATTTCAATTGTGCCACCACCAATTGAGCAACCCATTAATTCGATTTTTTTTGTCTCATTTTCAATCGTTAATTTAACACTATTCGGATGGTTAATTGGACTTGGGTGTGCATCTTCAATAAACTGAATCTCAATCCCCATTTTTTCCGCAATCTGAATTGACTGTGGGCAACGGACATCATCAGGTTCAAAGCCTAATACCCCAGCAACGGTCGCAAAATCAGTCCCGTGCCCGCGATGTGTTTTTGCGAATGATTCATAATAGCGAACTTTTAATTTAGTGATTCTCCCATTAAATAATTGAAATCCAACCTTACCGATTTTAGCGGCACCAGCTGTATGTGAACTAGATGGTCCGATCATAACAGGTCCAATAATATCAAAAACACTCTTATAGTTATTGCCCATGGTCAGCCGTTCCTCCAATTTATTTTATGTCTTCTTTAAAGTTAACACTTTTTAAAAAAAAAGGAATAAAAAAAAGCCAGATTTTCATCTGACTTCTTAATTTATTTATTCATTCTCGCACGATCACGTTCTAAGATTGGTTTTAAATAGTGTCCCGTATAACTTTCAGGCACTTCAGCAATTTCTTCTGGTGTTCCAGTCGCAAGAATCGTTCCGCCACCTTCGCCGCCTTCTGGACCTAAATCAATTAAATAGTCAGATGTTTTAATCACATCTAAGTTATGTTCAATAACCAAGACTGTGTTACCCGCATCAACCAAACGATTTAAAACGCTAAGTAGGCGTTTAATGTCATCTGTATGCAAACCAGTTGTTGGTTCATCAAGAATATAAAAACTCTTACCATTTGATTGACGATGTAATTCAGAAGCTAACTTCATCCGTTGCGCTTCACCACCTGATAATGTTGTTGCCGATTGGCCTAACGAAACATAGCCCAAACCAACATCAACAATTGTCTGCAGTTTACGTCTGATTTTAGGAATTGGTTCGAAGAATTTCAAAGCTTCGCCAACTTTTAAATCTAAAATATCAGAGATTGTCTTACCTTTGTAAGTCACTTCAAGTGTTTCAGAGTTATAGCGTGCCCCGTGACAAATTTCACATGGCACATAGACATCTGGTAGGAAATTCATTTCTATTTTAATAATCCCGTCACCTTTGCAGGCTTCACAACGTCCACCTTTGACATTAAAACTAAAACGACCTTTTTTATAACCACGTAATTTTGCTTCGTTAGTTTCCGCAAATAAATCACGAATATTATCGAAGACGCCTGTATAAGTTGCGGGATTACTTCTCGGTGTTCGACCAATTGGACTTTGATCAATATTAATAACACTTTCAATATTTTGAACACCAGAAACTGATTTATATTTACCTGGTTTTTCAGAATTTCGATTTAACTTTTGTGATAATACCTTTTTCAAAATACCATTCACTAAAGTTGATTTACCGGAACCTGAGACACCTGTAACTGAAATGAATTTACCTAAAGGAAAATCGACCGTTACATTTTTTAAGTTATTCTCTTTTGCGCCGGTAATTCGAATCTTCTTACCATTGCCAGCACGTCGTTCATCAGGTAATGATATAAATTTCTTTCCTGATAAATATTGTCCAGTTAATGATTTGCGACTCTTTTTAACTTGTGTGGGCGTTCCAGCAGCAACAATTTCACCACCTAATTCACCAGCACCAGGACCAACATCAATTAAATAATCAGCAGCCATCATGGTATCCTCATCATGTTCAACCACAATTAAAGTATTACCCAAATCACGCATTTTCTTAAGTGATTCAATTAAGCGATCATTATCACGTTGATGCAACCCGATTGAAGGTTCATCTAAAATATATAAAACACCCGATAAATTAGAGCCAATTTGCGTGGCTAGTCGAATCCGTTGTGCTTCTCCACCTGAAAGTGTTCCTGCAGAACGTGATAATGTCAGATAATTTAAGCCAACATTTTGTAAGAATGTTAAGCGGTCACGAATTTCTTTCAAAATAGGTGCTGCAATAATTGATTCTTTTTCTGACAAGTTAACGTTATCAAAGAAAGGTAAGCCGTCACCAATTGAAAGTGCGGAAATTTTACCAATATGTTGGCCATTAATTTGGACGGCTAATGCTTTACGATTCAAGCGGTAACCGTGACATGTTTGACACGTTAAGCTGGTCATATATTTACGCATTTGTTCACGCGTAAAGTCACTATTAGTCTCCGTATGACGACGACTAATATTTGTAATAACCCCTTCAAATAATGCATCTACATCACGAACGCCACCAAAGTCATTAGCGTAATGGAAATGAAATTCACGTGTTCCAGCGCCATTCAAAACAATATCACGTTGTTCATCTGTTAACTTTTCAAATGGCACATCCATTGGAATTCCAAAAGCTTCTGCAGCTTGGGCTAACATCGATGGGTAATATTGCGAACTAATAGGATTCCATGGCTCAATTGCCCCTTCTGCTAGCGTTTTAGTTGGATCTGGAACGACTAAATCTTCATCGACTTCTAACTTCATTCCTAAACCATCACAAGTTTCACAAGCACCAAATGGTGCATTAAATGAGAACAAACGTGGTTCTAATTCTCCAACTGTAAATCCACAAATAGGACATGCATAATGTTCGGAAAATTGAATTGTTGCACCATCTGTATCACCATCAAGAATATCTGCAGTGGCGTAGCCAGAAGATAAACGTAATGCTGCTTCAAATGAATCAAATAAACGTGAGCGAATGCCCTCTTTGACAACAATCCGATCAATCACAATATCAATAGAGTGTTTGACCTTTTTTTCAAGATCAAATTCTTCATCAATATCATGAAGCTCGCCATCAACTCGAACACGGACGAATCCTTCTCGTTTGATCGTTTCAAATATCTTTTTATGTTGTCCTTTTTTATTGCGAATAATAGGTGATAAAATTTGAAGTTTTGTACGCTCTTTTAACTCTAAAACACGGTCAACCATTTGTTCAACGGATTGACTCGTGATTTCATGACCATCATTTGGACAAATTGGATGTCCAACTCTAGCCCATAATAATCTTAAATAATCATTAATTTCAGTGACTGTCCCAACTGTTGATCGTGGGTTTTTTGAAGTTGTTTTTTGGTCAATCGAAATAGCAGGTGATAACCCATCAATTGAGTCAACATCTGGCTTATCCATCTGCCCTAAAAATTGACGTGCATATGCTGATAAACTTTCAACATAGCGACGTTGTCCTTCAGCATAAAGTGTATCAAAAGCTAATGAGCTTTTCCCTGATCCTGAAAGTCCCGTAATCACAACTAATTTATCTCTTGGGATAGTGACATCCACATTTTTTAAATTATGCGCACGCGCACCATGGATCACAATTTTATCATTTTTCAAGAAATATCCCCCTATTTATAACATTTGTGTTTTTAATTCTAATACCGTATCACGCAATGATGCAGCTGTTTCGAAATCTAATTTTTTAGCTGCTTCTTTCATTTGTCCTTCTAAGCGATCAACCATATCTTGTTGTTCCTTTTTATCCATATCCAAAAATTCAGTTTCGGTAAAGGTTTTAACAGTTCCTGAATTATCTTCAATTTTTGTTGGCGTAATTAACTCACGAATGGCTTTTTTAATCGTAGTTGGCGTAATATGATGTTCCTCATTATATGCCATTTGGACATCACGGCGGCGTTGCGTTTCTTCCATTGCGCCCTTCATTGAATCCGTCACTTTATCAGCATACATAATCACTCGTCCGTTTTCGTTACGAGCTGCACGACCAATTGTTTGAACTAGAGAACGTTCACTACGTAAGAAACCTTCTTTATCGGCATCTAAAATTGTCACTAATGACACTTCAGGAACATCAATACCTTCACGTAATAAGTTAATTCCAATTAAAACATCATATGTGCCTAAGCGTAAATCGCGAATAATTTTCGTTCGTTCCATCGTTTTAATATCACTATGCAAGTACGCAACTTTCATCCCCAACTCTTTCAAATAATCAGTTAAATCTTCTGACATTTTCTTGGTTAATGTTGTGACAAAGACACGTTCATTGCGTTCAATACGTAAATTAATTTCGCCAACTAAATCATCAATTTGGCCCATAATTGGACGAACTTCAATGATTGGATCTAGTAATCCAGTTGGTCGAATAATTTGTTGAACAACATCTGACGTCCGTTCCATTTCGTAAGGTCCTGGTGTTGCAGACATATAAATGACTTGATTAACGTGCTCTTCAAATTCCGCAATCGTTAATGGTCGGTTATCCAGTGCACTAGGTAAACGGAATCCGTAATCTACTAACATTTGTTTACGAGCGCGATCACCATTGTACATCCCTCGAATTTGAGGCATGGTTACATGAGATTCATCAACTACGATCAAGAAATCTTTGGGAAAGAAATCAATTAATGTATATGGAGGTTCGCCAGGTTTACGTCCATCCATATGGCGGGAATAGTTTTCAATTCCGGATGTATAGCCCATTTCACGTAACATTTCTAAATCATAAGTAGTTCGTTGATCGATACGTTGGGCTTCTAATAATTTATCTTCATCTTTTAATTCTTTTAATCGATCAGCCAATTCAACTTCAATACCTTCAATGGCATGATCCATCACATCATCATTCGTCATGAAATGCGTTGCGGGGAAAATAGCCATGTGTTCAAGTTCACCCATAACTTCACCTGTTAATGAATCAACTTCACGAATACGATCGATTTCATCGCCAAAAAATTCAATACGAACAGCTTTTTGATCACGAGATGCTGGGAAAATTTCCACAATATCTCCATGAACTCTAAACCGACCACGTTGAAAATCAATATCATTTCGTTCGAATTGTATATCGACTAATTTTCTAAGTAAATCATCACGTTCCATTGTCATTCCAGTACGCAATGAAATAACATGATCACGATATTCTGTTGGATCACCTAATCCAAAGATACTTGAGACAGATGCAACAACAATCACATCATTACGTTCTAATAATGAACTTGTTGCAGAATGTCGTAATTTATCAATTTCATCGTTAATACTGGAATCTTTTTCAATATACGTATCACTTGAAGGAACGTAAGCTTCTGGTTGGTAGTAATCATAATAACTCACAAAATATTCCACCGCATTATTCGGGAAGAATTCTTTTAATTCACCATATAATTGTCCAGCCAATGTTTTATTATGCGCAAGGACTAATGTGGGACGATTAACTTCTTTAATCACATTTGAAATGGTAAACGTCTTACCCGTTCCCGTTGCACCCAGTAATACTTGTTCTTTTTTACCATCATTTAATCCATCAACTAAAGTTTTAATCGCATTCGGTTGGTCTCCAGTTGGTTCGTACTTTGAAACTAAGTCAAAAACGCCATCATCATGTCTATCAATCAAGTTAACCCCTCCAATACAATCATTTTTAGAAATTAAAAAAAGCCTGGAATAACCTACCCAGGCTCATTTAAAAATGATTATTCTCTACTAATTATATTAGCATACCGAACATACTTTCGCACGTTATCTCACTTATTTTTTCAGAATAACTTAATCAACTAAATAATCACGACCCCAAATAAGACCCATTGTTTTTTCTCCAGTATGGACGCCAATAACAGGCCCAATATGACTAACCTCAACTGGAATATTAGGATAGTTGGTTTTAATAAATGAGACCCATTTTGTACTCTCTTCAGGATTGTTCGCATCAACGATACTTACTCGAATTGGATAATCAACTGAGTTAATCGCATCAGAAAAATCTGCCATTACCCGTTGAAAAGCACGCTTCTTTGTCCGTTCCTTAGTTAAAGGGATAATTTGACCTTCATGATTAAAGGTCAGAATTGGTTTAATTTGTAATAAGTTACCCACAAACGCAGCACCATTCGTCATACGGCCCGTTCTAAGTAAATGGCTCAAGTTATCCACAACAAAGAAAATACCCACCGTTTCACGCATTGCTTCTATTTTAGGTACAATCGTGTCTGCATGCTCACCTTGCGCCACTAATTGAGCAGCTTTTAATACAAGAAAGGCTTCTGCTGAACTTGCTGCTTTAGAATCAATCGGATATACCGTAATTCCTTCCACAGTTTTTGAATAAGCACGTAAATTATCCACAAAACTTGTGATACCTGTTGATAGATGAATTGAAATTACTTCATCAAATCCCTCTTCAATTAATTTATCGAAGACACTTTGCATTTGTCCCATTGTGACTTGTGACGTTGTGGGTAACTTATCCGTATCTTTCATTCTTTGATAAAATTCTGAAGCAGAGATTTCCACATCTTCTAAATAAGTCTGTTGCCCAAAAATAACCGTGATTGGTACAACAATAATATTTTTATCTTTGGCTACTTTTGGATCAATATATGACGCACTATCTGTTACAATTGCCGTTTTCATTAATTTCTCCCTATTCTTTAAGCAAAAAAGGACTACCTTGTATGCATTATTCTAGCATACAACGCAATCCTTAACCTATGTGTACTCTATTTCTTAATAATATCCAAGGTTATTTTTTTAATTTTATCTTTATCTGTGAAATCTTCCGTTAATAATTCTGGAAGAATTTCTTGTAGAATATACTGAACACTCGCTAAATCTGAAAATTCAAGAATCGTTTTTAAGCTTTCTTGATAAATTTCAGTATAAACTGATTCAGGATTACCCTTTTGAATTTCGCCAAATGATTCATATAATAAATCTAATTTATCAGCTACAGACAAGATTTTACCTTCTAAAGTATCATCCTTACCTTCTGATAATCTACGACGATAGGCATCTTGGAATTCTTCTGGAATTTCGTTCACAATAAAATTCTCAGATAATGATTCCTCAACATTTGCTAACATTTCTCTTAGCGTTGTTGTTGCATATTTAACGGGTGTTTTAATATCACCAATGAATCGTTCTGTATAATCATGATTCAACGCTTTTTCATACAACATGCGCCAATCAATCGTATTTCCTGCATTTTCTTCAACATCACCTAAAAATTGAGCAGCTTCTGTTACTTTGAATGAATGTTCCGCTACCGAATGATCTTCATATTTAAAATATCCTGGTGCTCGTTTTAACGTTTCTAAATTACTTAAACTTTGTAGGTATTGATGCATTCCCATAATTAACAGCTCCCTCTCATTTTTTATATAAATTTTTACAATCTTACCACATATGGAAAAGTTAATTCAAGTATCATCAACTTTTAACAAAAAAATAAACTGATTCACATTGCAAACGCTTGATACATCAATTGGAACACGTCGCGCAACTTTACCTTACTTTTTTATGTTATGCTTATTTTCATGCTTTATATTTAAGGAGGACATTTTTTTGAAGTTTTTAGCCAATAAAACCGTTGAATACTTAACCGGTTTTATCTTGATTTTAATCATGGTACAAGCCGCGTCACTTTTACATGATTCAGAAATTATTTTACCTGAAATCGCCGCGTTAACAGTTGGACTGTGGATTTACCACGAAGCCAATTGGTTAGATCGTTCGTTTAATCTTTTTTTGCTGCCTTCTGTCACCGCAATTATCGGTTTTGGCATCAATTTACTTGAGATTTCTTACACAATTAAAATCTGCCTAATGATCGCCATCATGGTCTTTCTATTAGTGGTAACCCGATCGGCACTGGCGCCTTCATTGGCTACAGGTCTCTTGCCAATCATCGTTAATGCGTCCAAATATTCATTCATCATTGCCATCATCATTTTCACTTTCATCGAGATGATTGTCGTTAAAGGCCGTAAACTCGATCAAAACTACGCAAAAAAAACAAACCTTAACTATCAGGCTATGCTTTTATTTCTCGTTTCTTCACTCATTTGGGTTGGTCTCGTGACGATTGCTGGAAAGCCTTTGATGGCCGCTATTCCACCGATTCTTGTCGTTTTTTTCGAGGTGCTACAAAAGCCGATGTATCCGGCAAAAATGGTGTTCAAACAGGTTACTGCCTTGACGCTTTCAGCAACGATCGGTGTTCTCGCCTGCATGGTAATCGATTCCAATGTTGTTGTCGCCTTAATCACTATGCCTCTCGTTTTTTGTATACTCCATCTTTTCAAAGTTAAAATTCCAGCCGCTTATGCCTTTCCATTGCTTGCAATGATTGTTCCACCGACTATCTTTAGCGTTCTCCCCGTGTCGTCCCTACTCGCTTCCATCTACTTTCTTGGAATCGCCTACCTTTATCACCGCTTTAAAAAGAAAAAAATGAATAAATAGAAACTAAACAAGTTAATCAGCCCTGAAAGAAAATAATAAATCTTAAAAAGTTGTTTACAAAATACTGTTTTATTTGCTTATAAATTTTGTAACCCATTTAAGGTCAAAAAAAGTAGTGCTAAATGTAAATTTAGCACTACTTTTTTAGTTAGGCGTTGACAATTGCCATAATTGCTTCTTCAAATGCAAGACACTTAGCTTGTGCTTTTTCATCAGTTTCAGCTTGCGTTCCCACGTAGAATTTAATTTTTGGTTCAGTCCCTGAAGGACGAATTGCAATCCAAGAACCATCTTCTAAGATATATTTCAACGCATTTGCAGTTGGTAATCCGATTTCTTCAGATGATCCATCAGCTAATTGCGCCATACCCGTTGTGAAGTCTTCTAATTTAGCGACTTTATAGCCAGCAAAATCTTTAGGTGCGTCATCACGGAAGATTGTCATTAAATCTTTGATTTTTTGAACACCTTCAATACCTTCAAACGTTAACGCTTTAGTATTTTCAGCGTAATAACCATATTCTTTAAATAAATCATCTAATCCATCTGACAATGTTTTATCAAATTGTTTGTAGTAAGCAGCTACTTCAGATAACATTACTAATGCTTGGATAGCATCTTTATCACGAACGAAAGGACGAATTAAGTAACCATAACTTTCTTCAAAACCAAACATAAAGGTATGTTCATTTGTTTCTTCATAGTTTTGAATTTGTTCCGCAATAAATTTGAATCCTGTTAAGACATTAATCATTTTAGCATGATGTGCTTCAGCAATCTTAGTTGCAAGTTCACTTGATACAATTGATTTAACGCCAACGGCATTAGCGGGTAAAGTTCCTGCTTCTTCGCTAGCAGTTAAAATATAATTGAACATTAGAGCAGCAATTTGATTACCTGTTAATAATTTATATTCACCATCAGTTTGACGTACAGCGACACCCATACGATCAGCATCTGGATCAACAGCGATTAATAAATCAGCATGTTCACGTCGACCCCATTTGATAGCTAAATCAAATGCTGGTGCGTCTTCTGGGTTAGGTAACTTGATTGTTGGGAATTCAGGATCACCTTCAGCTTGTTCAGGCACAATCTTAAATTGTTCAAATCCAGCTTGTTTCAAAGCACGTTCACCCAACATTTTACCTGTTCCATGAAGTGGTGTGAAAACAAGTTTCATTGAAGCACCAACTTCATCAACTAATTTTTGATTAATTGTCACTTTTTTAACTTCAGCAAGATACGCAGCGTCAACTTCTTCACCAATAATTTGGAGTGTTTTATCAGCTTTTAATACTGTCTCATCACCTACTTTAATGGCAAATAAATCATCAGCTTCGCGAACAAAACCAGTAATCATATCTGATTCTTTAGGTGGCATTTGGCCACCGTCTTCACCATAAATTTTATAGCCATTATATTGTTTAGGATTATGGCTAGCCGTTATCATAATTCCGGCGTAAGTAGCTAAATGGCGGACTGCAAACGATAATTCTGGTGTGGGACGTAAGCTTTCAAAAACAAAGCTTGGAATACCATGTGCGCCTAAAACTTTAGCTGATTCCATCGCAAATTCTTGTGATTGGTAACGCGAATCATAACTAATTGCGACACCGCGCATTTTAGTTGCATCATCTAACGTATCCATAAAGCGAGCTAATCCTTCAGTTGCTTGACGAATCGTGTAGATGTTCATCCGGTTAATACCAGGACCCATCAAGCCACGCATACCAGCAGTTCCAAATTCCATTGGTTGGTAAAAAGATTCTTTTAAATCTTCTTGATTATTTTTAAGCGAAACAATCTGATTTTTTAATGTTGCGTCTAGTGTTTCTTCATTTAACCAAGTTAAATAATTATCTTCCCAAGTCAAAATATCACTCCCATTCATATAATATTACTATTATACAATAAATGCGCTTACTATTCAGGATAATAAAAAAGATATCAGAATAATTCTGATATCTTTCTTCCAGCAAGTCGCTCACGTTCAATTCCTGATTTAATTACCTTTTCCAAAATATGCTCAAATTGCTTAATTTCTTCTTCACTAAGCACCGATATACTTTCATCATTAACGACTGTAATTCTATCAAAAATATCTTGATAATTATTAATCGCTTTTGCTGTAGGATAAAGTTCAGTCCGTCGTTTATCTGCGGACGACATTTTTTTTTCAAGCCAACCATCTTTAATTAATTTTGAGATAGCACGTGTCACAACACTGTGATCCCGATAAATATTTTGGATTAGCTCATCCTGACTAACGCCAGGTGACTCACAAACTAACAACACGTAAAAAAAGTTACTCTCAGAAAGTTCAAACCCTTTTAACGTATCATTTATTCTTAATCGAATCATTCTGTTGTAAATTGTTGTTAATTTCTCAACTTCATGTGTATCGTAAAAAGAATTTCCATTCATATTTTGCATCTCAAAACTCCTTAAGCTTTACTTGTTTTTCTGAAATAGATTAGTCCAACTAGTCCAATTACAATTGAGACAACCATGATAAAGATCATTGAATATTTGTATCCAACAACAAATGATGCAGGAATACTAGCAATAACAATAATAACGGTATTAAATAATGAACCACTAACTTGTCTTAATGTATTCGTTAATGTTGTTGCATGATTTATTTCCATTGGATTTAAATCTTTTAAAGATTCTGTTGTTGCTGGAGCCATAATAGCACCAACCCCTGTTAATCGAATAGCGTAAGTAACAACTGATAACCAAACAGGAAATTCAATTGTTAAGAATAACATTGGTAGTACTGAAATCATCAACATCAAAAAGCCAAATATAAATATTTTTTTATAACCGTATTGATCATAAAGGTTACCAACAATAGGTGAAATAATAGCATTAATTGCAGCACCCGGTAACATAATTAATCCAGCAGTCATTCCTGATAAATGTTGATTATTTTCTAAGAACATTGGCATAACTAATTCTGTTGCCATTAAAATACCAAAAACTAACATAATTAATGCAATCATAGTTGAGAATGAACGTACTTTGAAAATTCGAATATTTAAAAATGGTTCTTTTAAAGCTAATTGACGACGGCCAAAATAGATTAATGCTAAAACACCAATCACAATAAGGACAAGTGCAACTAATAATTGGTCTCCAATAATTGAAATACCAATTAAAATTGTAGCAAGTCCAACTAGTGATAAGAAGAATGATTTAAAATCAATTTTAACATCTGTCTTTTCTGAATAGTTAGGTAAAATACAAACCCCAACAATTAATAAAATTAACATGATTGGAATAATGAAAATAAATAATGCTCTCCATGGTAAAAATGTAATCATAATACCTGATAAAGTTGGTCCAATTGCTGGAGCAGCTGAGATAACAAGCATAGCAAGTCCCATTACAACGCCACGGCGTTCAATTGGGTTAATTGCAATGACACTAATCATCGTAAATGTAGTCAATACGCCACCGGCAGCAGCTTGGATTAAGCGACCAATTAAGATTGCCCAAAAATTAGCGCCACTTGATGCAACGATACTTCCGATTAAAAAGACAACCATAATACCGACAAATATTTGTCTTGTTGAATATTTTTCATATAAAATTGCTGATAATGGTGTCGAAATTCCGACCATTAAAACATAACCCGTCGTTAACCATTGTGCGGTTGCAAGGTTAACATTTAAAACGGTGATTAATTTTGGTAATGCTGTAATCATCAATGTTTGATTTAATAAAGCGGCAAAAGTCGCAATTAATAAAACAGCACCAATTGTGTTTCTTTTTTTGTTTGTCATTCTAACTCTCTTCTCACTTAAATTTACGCATATGTTTAATTTTTTTCATAAGCGGATTAGATTATTATAATGTTCACATGCACATAAAGTCAAGTAAATAAAAAAATAAGCCTCAAAAGGCTTATTCTATAATTTAACTTAATTCTGCATCATTTAATGATTCAAGGTAACTAAATGTTTGTTGTCCAGCAATACCACCGTCACCAACTGCAGTTGTAATTTGACGCAATTCTTTCTTACGCACATCACCAACTGCGAAAATACCTGGTACATTTGTTAGCATATTTTCGTCAGTTGGAATCCAACCATAATCGTCAGTAATTCCAAGCTTTGTGAATGCTGTTGTCATTGGTTTAACACCAACATAAATGAAGACACCACTAGCAGGAATTTCAGATGTTTCACCTGTTTTATTATTCGTTACTTTAACGCCAGTTACTTTACGATCGTCACCAACAATCTCTGTGACATTAGTATCCCAAACAAAAGATATTTTATCATCCGCAAAGGCACGATCTTGTAAGATTTTTTGAGCGCGTAATTTGTCACGACGATGAATTACCGTCACTTTTGAAGCTAATTTTGATAAATAAGAACCTTCTTCGATTGCTGAATCACCGCCACCGATAACGATGACTTCACGATTTTTGAAGAAAGCACCATCACAGACTGCACAGTAAGATACACCTCGGCCACTAAAGGTATCTTCGCCTTCAGCACCCAATTTTTTGTATTCTGATCCAGTTGCGATAATTAAAGCTTTTGTTTCAAAAACATCATTATCTGTTGTGATGAGTTTAGTATCGCCTTCAATTGTAATATCGGTTACACTACCGTATGCATATTCTGCACCAAATTGTGTCGAACTTTCGTACATTTCTTTTGCTAAATCAGGGCCTAAGATTGATTTAAATCCAGGATAATTTTCAACTTCAGCCGTATTGTTCATTTGGCCACCATAAATCCCACGATCAATCATTAAAACCGATAGATTTGCACGTGATGCATAGAGTGCGGCAGTCATTCCACCGGGCCCAGCACCAATCACAACAACATCATATTTTTTTGTCATTAGTTCAACCTTCTTTCTTTTAGTAAGTAATTCAACAATACCCTATGTTACTTTTTTTGTCTATTTAATTGCTTTAACATCAAAAACAGGTCCCAAGTGAGTTGAACTTGAAACCTGCTTTACTGTAAGAATTAGGCTACTTATTTTTTGCTGTATCTTCTGCAATTAATTTTGCGCCTAAAGTCTTCAAATATTCTTTTAATTCATCTTTAACTTCTTTATGTTTCAAACCATACTCAATACTTGTTTTTAAGTAGCCAAATTTATAGCCAACATCGTATCGGGTTCCTTTAAATTCATGAGCGAAAACACGTTGCACCTTGTTCAATGCATCGATGGCATCCGTTAATTGAATTTCATTACCAGCACCTGGTTTTTGATGTTCTAAGATACCAAAAATTTCAGGTGTTAATAAGTAACGTCCAATAATAGCCAAGTCACTAGGTGCTTCTTCAGGTGTAGGTTTTTCAACAAAGTTTTTAACATTGAATAATCCAGGTTTAACTTCTAATTCAGGATTAATCACACCGTATTTTGAAACTTCTTCATGAGGGACTTTCATCACCGCTAAAGTTGAAGCATGTGTCTCATCAAAGCGATTCATGAGTTGACGCGTTAATGGTACTTTATCTTCCATTAAATCATCGCCTAACATGACAACAAAAGGTTCATCCCCAACAAAGTCTTTAGCCATTAAAACGGCATCGCCAAGACCTCGTGGATGAGATTGACGAACAAAATACAAATTAATATCCGTTGTTTCTTCAACTAATTTTAATAATTCGTCTTTATGCTTTGCAGCTAAATTCGCTTCCAGTTCTGGCACCGAATCAAAATGATCTTCAATTGGTCGCTTACCTTTACCCGTAACAATCAAAATATCTTCAATACCCGATTGACGCGCCTCTTCAACAATAAATTGAATCGTTGGTTTATCAACAATTGGGAGCATTTCTTTTGCCATCGCTTTAGTTGCTGGTAAGAAACGAGTCCCTAGTCCAGCAGCCGGAATAATGGCTTTTTTAACTTTTTGCATAGTCTAATCCCCTTTTATTCTGCTAATTCAGATTTACCTTCACGATTGATCAAAGCTTCAATCACTGATTTAATTTCTTTATTATTGTATAAAACGTCATAAATTGCATTTGTGATTGGCATATCAATTCCTTGTTGTTGTGCTAATTCATAAGCAGCCTTAGCAGTACCAACACCTTCGATAACCATACCCATATCAGCAACAACAGCATCTAATGATTTACCTTGACCTAATTGGTCTCCAGCACGCCAGTTACGTGAATGAACACTTGTAGCTGTAACGATTAAATCACCAACACCAGAAAGTCCCATAAAGGTTAATTGGTTAGCACCAAATGATGTCCCTAAACGAGCAATTTCAGCTAATCCACGTGTAATCAAAGCTGCTTTAGCGTTATCGCCATAGCCCATACCATGAAGCATACCAGCACCAACGGCGATAATATTCTTCATAGCTGCGCCCATTTCAACACCGATAACATCGTTATTTGTGTAGATTCTTAAGAATTTATTCATAAAGAGATCTTGAACAAAACTTGCAGCTTCAGGATCAGTACTTGCTGAAACAATTGTTGTTAAATCACGATTTGCAACTTCTTCAGCATGACTTGGGCCAGAGAAGACAACAACACTACCACGAATGTCAGCAGGAATTTCTTCTTCAATAACTTCTGAAATACGTTTGTGTGTGACTTGTTCTAGTCCTTTACTTGCATGAATAATAATTGGTTTGTTACCTGTTTCTTCTAAAATTGCTGCTACTTGTTTAGCAACAATACGGCTTGCTTTTGTTGGAACAACAAATAAAATAGCGTCAACTTGATCCAAAGCTTCTTTTAAATCTTCATATGCATGTAGGTCTTTAGAATAAGTGTAATCTTCCAAGTAATGCTTATTTGTATGGAACTCATTCATTTCTGCTACTTGTGCTGGAACATTTGACCAAAGTCTGATGTCATGACCATTTTCAGTTAGGATATCGGCAAGGATACTACCCCAAGAACCGGCGCCTAATACTGCTACTTTTTTTGTCATTATATAATCTCCTTCAAAATTTATTCATTCTAATCATACCAAATTTTACCTCTAATAGCATTAACTATGAGAAATTTTTATTTCAATTGTCCGTCTAAATACCATTGATTTTGCGGTTCCCAATATCTTCTCAATAATAACCAACTAATTGATCCAATAAAAATCACTAATGAGAGAAGTTGAGAAACACGAATTGTTGAAAATAACATTAAGCTATCTGTTCTCATTCCTTCGATAAAGAAACGACCAAATGAATACCAAGTTAGATATGCAAATAGTATTTCTCCACGTTTGAAAAGGTGTACTCGATGTCTCAAGGCAATTAATATTAAGAATCCAACAAAACTCCACAATGATTCGTATAGAAATGTTGGCTTATAGTAGGTGCCATTGATGTTCATTTGGTTAATAATAAATTCAGGTAAATGTAAATTTTGCAATGCCTCTAACGTCGTTTTTCCACCATGGGCTTCTTGGTTCATAAAATTACCCCAACGGCCGATTGATTGCGCAAGTAGCACAAGTGGTGCCGCTAGATCAAACATTAACCATGCTGACAAATGGCGACGCTGACAGAAAATAATCACTGTAATAATTGCGCCTATTAACCCACCATAGATAGCAATACCACCATCCCAAATTCGATAAACTTCACTGAGATGTTGAGCGTAATAAGACCACTCGAACACAACGTAATAGAGTCGCGCAGAAACAATTGAAATTGGCAACGCCCATAGAACCATATCATATATGGTATCTTCATTTATTCCTATTTTTTTGCCTTCAAGAATGGCTAAAATAACTGCTAGAATTACTGCACTCGCAATTATTACACCATACCAACGAACTTCAATAGGTCCTAATTTAACTGCGATGGGATTCAACGCACCTAATAAATAATTCAATTTACTCTCGTCCAATCCTTAATCTTTTTTTGAATTTGTTTGGATTAAGCCATTTAGATTAGCTTCAAATGCTTTAGTAGCATCATAACCCATTGTTTTTGCACGGAAGTTCATTGCTGCGACTTCAATGATAATGGCCAAATTACGTCCTGTTTTAACAGGTACAGAAATTTTTGGCACATTCACATTGAATATTTTAACAAATTCATCATTATTACCTAATCGATCAAATTGTTTATCAGGAGTCCAGTTTTCTAGATGAATAATTAGTGAAATATCAGTGTCATTACGGACAGCTCCTGCACCAAACAAGTTCATGATATCGATAATACCGATACCTCGAATTTCAAGTAAATGTTTTAAAATTGCAGGTGCCTCACCAACAAGTGTCTCCTCATCTTGTTGGAAAACATCAACACGATCATCTGCAATTAACCGATGTCCACGTCTAATTAATTCAAGCGCTGTTTCTGATTTACCAACACCAGAATCACCTGTAATCATGACCCCAAGACCATAAATATCAACTAAAACACCATGTATTGACTGGCGTTCAGCTAATTTAGCTTCCAAAAAGTTAACCATATTAGAAGATAGACGTGACGTTGTTAGTTTTGAAATTAGAACTGGAATATGTCTTTCTTTGACGATAGCTAATAATTCTAGCGGCACATCCAAATCATTTGAAACAACAAAACATGGTGTTTGTTCTGTTGCTAATTGATTCATCACATTCTGCCTATCTTCAGGAGTCAGTCCATTTGCATAAGCATGTTCTGTCATCCCAAATAATTGAATACGTTCTTTCGGATAAAAATTAAAATACCCGGTTAATTCTAGACCAGGACGTGAAATATCACTTGTTGTAATTTTTTTATCATCCAAGTATTCTTTCCCAATTAAAACAGTTAATCCCATTGCATCTACTAAATTTCTAACTGAAACTTCATTGGCCATCTTAATGCCCCCTATTGTCTATTTCTAATAAAGTAATTTGTTACGATTGTATTAGCAATACTCATCACAATTGAGATGATAAATGCCGCCCAAAAGCTCGAAAATTTAAATTCATTACCCACAAAAAATGACGTCATTTGTAACATAAATGCATTTATAATCAGATAGAAAAATCCTAAACTGAAAATAGTTACCGGCAGTGATAAAATCACTAAAAACGGTTTAACTAGCATATTTAGTACGGCCAGTACAAAACTGGCGATTAATGCAACCCAGATACTTTTAACAAATAAAGTCTCTGGAAAAAAACCAGATATTGCCAAAAACAGTATGGCATTAATTAATACGCGCTGCCAAAATCCCATGAATCTTCACCTCATCATTAATATTATTTATCGTCTGTAACTTCTACATCTTTAATAATTTTACGGCCACTCTTACTTGATGAGCTAGTCCGTTGTCCAGTACTAGATGTAAACTGCTCAAAAGAACTAGTAAATGAACGTTTTTTCCCTGGTAAGCTAATTGCTAACAAGATATAGACAAGTATAAATACGCCTTTTGTTGCGAAGATTAGCATTAAAAATAAAAATCTAACGAGTGTTGGATTCCAATTTATATATTCGGCAAGTCCAGCTGCGACACCCGCGATAATTTTATTAGTTGATTTTGTGAATTTTTTATTTGTTTTCATTTTGTAGTTCCTCCATTCAGAATAATCTATCATTATTGTACTTCTTATCGTACTCATTTTACAATTTTAACGAGCGTTATTTACTTAAATTTTAACGTTTAAATTAAAAATAACTAACAATCGCGAAATTGTTAGTTATTAAATGAGTAGTGCCTTATTCATTTTCTTTTTCTAACTCTGATTTACCAGGATTCAATTCAGTGATTCGGCCATTTTTTAAATAAACAACCCATTCACACACATTTGTAACATAATCGCCAATTCGTTCTAGATAAGTGGCAACCATCAAATAGTCAGCACTTCCCACAACTGTTTCGGGATTCGTTTTCATTTCATGGATACACTGGTCATATATTGTCGTGAAATATTCATCAACTTCAAGATCTAAATTAGCAACTTTACGAGCTTTTTCGGCATCTTTTCTAATATAAGCTGTGAGGACTTCTTCAACCATCTTACGTGCGTGGTCGCCCATAATTCCGATCTCATCTTCAATCTCCGTTACCCTAGGATTGCCTTTAACACGAATCGTTGATCTCGCAATACTTACAGCGTGATCTCCCATTCGTTCTAAATCAGAAATAGCTTTTAAAACAGTCACAATATCTCTTAAATCACTTGTAACAGGTTGATACAATGCAATCATTTCTAACGTTTGTTTTTCTAACTTCATTTCGCGTTCATTAATTTTGTAATCGCCAACGATAACTTCATGGGCCAACTCTTTATCATGATTAATGAAAGCACGGACAGATTTATGAATGGCTTCACTAACCATCATACCCATTTCGCTAAATCTAATGTGTAGCTTTTCTTGTTCTTCATCAAAAAGTAATCGCATTATTTTGTCTCCCTTTCTTAACCGAATCGACCACTAATGTAGTCATCCGTTTCTTTTTGTACAGGCTGCGTAAATAATTTTTTAGTTGGTGCAACTTCAATTAAATTACCTTCTAAAAAGAAGGCAGTTCGATCTGAAATTCGAGAAGCTTGTTGTAAATTGTGAGTCACTATTATAATAGTATATTTTTCACGCAATTCTAGCAACATATTTTCAATTTTACTACTTGAACCAGGATCCAGAGCACTTGTTGGTTCATCCAGTAAAATGACCTCAGGTTCAACCGCTAAGACTCGAGCGATACAGACACGTTGTTGCTGTCCGCCAGATAACGCAAGCGCATTTTTACCCAAATCATCCTTTACATCATCCCAGACAGCAGCCTGTTTCAAGCTTTTTTCAACAGCTTCATCAAGGATTGCTTTATCTTTAACGCCAGCTAATCGCAAACCATATACAACATTTTCGTAAATTGAAAATGGAAATGGATTAGGTTGTTGGAAAACCATCCCAACATTTTTGCGTAATCTTACGGTATCCATTTTAGGACCGTAAATATCTTCATTTTTTAATTTAACTGTACCTGTAATGGTTACACCTGGAATTAAATCATTCATGCGATTTAACGTTCTTAAATATGTTGATTTACCACAACCAGATGGACCGATTAAAGCGGTAATCCCTTTTTCATTGAAATCAAGATTAATTCCTTTGAGGGCTTCTTTCTTACCATAATACAAATGAACATCATTTGTTTCAATTATTTTAGTCATTTGGCCTTTCCCCCTTAACCGAAGTTTCCTGAAACATAATCATCCGTTAGTTTAATTGTTGGTCGCGTAAAAATAGTTGTTGTTTTATCATATTCTACCGCATTTCCTGAATGGAAAAATGCTGTGTAATCTGAAATACGTGAAGCCTGTTGCATATTGTGTGTCACAATGACAATCGTGTACTTTTCTTTCAGTTCTAAAAGTGATTCTTCAACAATTCGACTTGAAATTGGATCTAACGCACTAGCTGGTTCATCTAACAATAAGATGTCAGGTTCCATAGCAATCGCTCTAGCGATACATAAACGTTGTTGTTGTCCACCAGACAATGATAACGCACTCACATTCAAATCATCTTTAACTTGATCCCAAAGTGCAGCTTGTTTAAGTGATTTTTCAACGCGTTCTTCAAGTAACTGCTTATCTTTCATCCCATGACGTTTCAAAGCAAACGTTATATTTTCATAAATTGATTTTGAAAATGGATTAGGTCGTTGAAATACCATTCCAATATGTTTTCTCATTTCATAAATATCAACATTATCTTTATTTATATCTAAATCACGGTAAATAATTTGTCCTGTTACATCAGCAATCCCATCATTCATACGATTCAACGATCTAAGATAAGTTGATTTACCAGAACCAGATGCCCCAATTAAAGCTGTAATTTTAAACCGTTCAAATTGTAAACTAACATCTCGAATTGCTTCATTAGAACCATAATGAACATGTAAATCTTTGGTTTCTAAAGCTATCTCATGTTTATCTTCATTGAAGGTCATAATTCTAGATTTTTCAGTTTTATTTTCTACCATATTCTTTGACCCCCTAATGATCTATTTACTTGATGTAATTTTACGATAAAGTGCTTTACCACCGAATCGAGCTAAGAAATTAAATAAAAGCACTGCGATAATTAAGACGGCTGATGCGCCTGCAGAAACAGCTGATGCATCAGGCATAATACCTTCTGAATTAATTTTCCAGATATGAACAGCTAATGTTTCAGCTGGACGCATTGGATTTAACGGACTCGCAATATTAGCTGGATTCCAGTTTGTAAAATCTAGTGCTGGCGCACTTTGACCAGCAGTATAAATTAACGCAGCTGCTTCACCAAAGATACGGCCGGCACTCAATATAACACCCGTTAAAATACCAGGTACTGCATCTGGAACAATAACTCTCGTAACGGTTTCCCAACGCGATAATCCTAACGAAAAGCCAGCCTCACGTTGTGAATATGGGATAGAACGTAATGACTCTTCGATTGATCTTGTTAATAAAGGTAAATTGAAGAACGTTAAGGCTAATGCACCTGATAAAATTGAAAAACCGAAATTATATTGGACAACGAAAATCAAAAACCCAAAAAGCCCAACAACAACTGAAGGTAATGAACTTAAAATTTCAACAGACGTTCTAATAACCGTCGTCACCCAATTATTTTTAGCGTATTCTGATAACCAAATACCCGCTCCCAATGAAATAGGGAAAGAAATCAATAATGTTAATAATAATAGATAGAAGGAATTAAACAATTGGATTCCTACTCCACCACCACTTGAAAATGATTTTGCGGGTGATGTTAAGAAATGCCAGCTGATATGTGGCACACCTCTAACCAATATATAGCCAAGTAAGGCCGCTAAAACAAGAACGACGAATCCGGCAATACCATATAAAATACTTGTTGCGATTTTATCTACTTTTTTAGGATTCATTATTTAAGCGCCCCTCTCTTACCAATTACTCTAACAACCATGTTAAAGAATAATGACATTAATAATAGAATTAAAGCAAGTGACCATAGCGCATTATTTTCTAATGAGCCCATGACAGTATTTCCAATTCCCATCGTCAAAATACTTGTTAAAGTTGATGATGGTGTAATTAAACTTGATGGCATCAATGATGCATTACCAATAACCATTTGAACGGCTAAGGCTTCACCAAAAGCTCGTGCCATACCAAAAACAACCGCTGTCATGATACCTGGTGTTGCTGCTCTTAGAATAACTTTATAAATTGTTTGCCAACGTGTTGCACCTAAGGCCAGTGAGGCTTCCCGGTAATAACGTGGGACAGATTTTAAAGTATCAACAGTCATTGACGTAACGGTTGGTAGAATCATAACAAATAACACAAATGTCCCAGATAAAATACCAAACCCTGTTCCACCAAAAATACTTCGAACAAATGGGACCACAACTGAAAGACCAATAAATCCATAAACAACTGAAGGAATACCAACTAATAATTCAGTTACCGGTTGTAAAATTCGGCTACCCGTATTTGGTGAAATTTCAACCATGAAAATAGCTGTTCCAATAGCGAAAGGTGTTGCAATTAATGCTGATAAAAAAGTGACAAAGAATGATCCAGAAATCATTGGTAAAGCCCCAACTTCTGGCTTACCTGCTTTATCAAGCGTTCCAGGGTTCCAACTCTTTCCTAATAAAAAATCTTTAATTGATACTTTATCAGTAAAGAACGTTGCTAATCCTTTTGAAGCAACGAAATAAAAGATAGCAAGAACAATAGCGACGATTAGTCCAATACAGAAATAAGTAATTATTTTACCGCGCATCTCTAGTTTAGATGCTTTTGATTTTTTGAGTAAACTTTCACGAATCGGATCCATAACTACATCCCCTTCTTAATTGGTGTTATTTTACCTTCAACCGAACGACTCACTTGCATCTGTGTTGTTGGAATATAACCTAATTTACTAACAACCTGTTTTTGAATTTTATTTGACATCATATAAGTTAAAAATTGTTTTGTTAATCCCGTGGGTTCACCATTCGTATACATATGTTCGTATGACCAGATTTTCCATTTATTTGAGGCAACATTACTTTCAGTTGGTTTAACTTTATCAACAGAAAGTACATCGACCGTTTTATCAACGTATGAGAAAGCCATATAACTTATTGCACCAGGTGTCGATCCGACAATTTGTCGAACCATTCCCGTTGAATCTTGTTCCTGTGCATCTTTACTTTGCTTACCTTCTAATCCCCATTTTTCAAATGTTAATCGTGTTCCCGAACCAGATGCACGATTTAAAAGGACAATTGGTAAATCATTGCCACCTAGTTGCTTCCAATTTGTTAATTTACCAGTAAAAATATCTATAAGTTGTTTTTTTGAGACGTTTTTAACGCCCACACCATTATTCACAACTGGCGTAATTCCAACAACGGCAACTTGATGGTCTACAAGTTTACTTGCCTTAATGCCTGATTTTTCTTCAGCAAAAACATCTGAGTTACCAATGCTAACGGCTTTTTCTTGAACTTGACTCAATCCTGTTCCGGATCCGCCACCTTGAACATTAACAAAGACGCCAACATTTTCAGTCCCGTATTCTTCACCAGCTGCCTCAACTAAAGGTTGTAAAGCTGTAGATCCAACAATTGTAATCGATTTTCCTGAATTTGATTGTGTCTCACATCCCGTTAAAGTTAATAACATGATGGATAAAATTCCACCAATCATTACTAAAGATCCCTTTTTCATAGTAACTTCCTCCATAAATATCGATATTTAACTTATACATTAAGTTTATATTTTTAATGTAAAGGTCCTGTGGGGGTATTGTAAAGATTGTGTAAAGGTTACAACAAAAAAAGCCATAACATGACGTTATGACTTCAATCGTTATTTTAATTCTGGAGCATCAGTTTTGAATAAACTTTCGGTAGATACCCCACCGTGTTGTTCAATTAAACTGGTTTTTTCTTTCTCTTGTGCTTTTTTCAAAGTTTCAAGAGCGTCACTTTTCTTGTAATTATAGTCAGATTTATTTACTTTAGTGAAATTACTTGGTGCGTAGAATCTTAATAGATCACCCGTAATAACTTCATCTGATAATGATAATGACGTTGTAACATGTTTTAATTCTTTGTTATAAACTTTTTGTTGTGCTGCCGTTAGTTTTTCGATTTCTTTACCAGTCTTAGTGTTATACGTGGTATTTCCAACTTTTGTAAAGGTTGGTGAAACGAAATCACCATTTCTAAAGGCAACCGTTTGGTTACGATTTTTCGATAATAAATCATTACCAAATTGAACCGTATCGGTATTCTTAACGCCTAATAGATCAAGTAAAGTTGGTAGCACATCAATTTCACCACCATAAGTATGATTAATACCGCCCTTAAGGCCATTCATATGAATCATAAATGGTACCTTTTGGAACATCGTTAAATCATAACTTGTTACTTTGTCTTTACCTAAAAGCTGTGCAATAGCTTTCGGATGATTATTAGAGATACCATAGTGATCACCATACATCACAATCATACTGTCCTTATACAAGCCACTCTTCTTCAAGTAACTAACGAATTCTCCGAATGATTGATCAAGATATTTAGATGTTTGAACATAACCATCAACCGTACTATCGTCTGTATCCGTCTTTTTGATTGACGTATTCGCACTATCTAAATCATATGGATAATGGTTAGTTAGTGTGATGAGTTTAGCATAAAAAGGTTGGGGTAATTGTTCAATATACTTAACCGATTGCTTCAAGAAAATCTTATCTTTCATCCCATAACCAACTTTATAGTTAGCTTTGACATCATAATAAGGTTCACTGAAGAAATACTGGTAACCAAATGATTTATAAGTATTATTACGATTCCAGAAACTACCCACGTCACCATGGAAAGCTGCTGTAGAGTAGCCTTTTTGATCAAGAATAGCGGGTGCTGCTTGGAATGTATTTTGTGTGCCATAAGTCGTCATCGCTGAACCAGATGGTAACCCATAAAGGGATGCTTCCAACATCATTTCAGCATCAGACGTTTTACCTTGTCCAACTTGATTAAAGAAATTATCAAATGATAATGTATTTTGATCATGATAATATTTATTAATGTTAGGCGTAACTTGTTGCCCATCCCATTTATAATCGATCATGAACTGTTGGAAACTTTCTAGATGAATCACAAAAACATTTTTACCCTTCGCTTTTCCATAATACTTTATATTTGAATTAGAACGATTTTTATCCAAATACTTTAGAACTTTATCCATATCTTTAGCAGTGGCATTTTTACGTGTCGCACTTTCTTTTTGCGTTTGATAAACATTATATCCCGCATAGAAATTCAAGCCTAAATATTTAACAATATAGTTATTATCAAAAGTTCTTGTCAATAATTGAGAACGATCCTTTTCAGCTAAACCTAAGTTCCCTAAAGCTAAAAGTACAGATGCAATAGTCAGGATAAAAGCATAACGCTTTTTAATTGGGTTATAGTCAATTTTGACTAATTTAAAGACAAGAATCAAAATTAAAATAATAATATCGATATAAACAAAGAAATCAGTTGGTCGTAAAATACCGGCAATTCCCTTGTCTAGATTATTAGCTACTGAACCTGAATTTTTGATAATTCCTAGTGAAAGAAAATCTGAAAACTCACGATAATAAACCATATTTGCAAAAAGCCATGATGTTTGAATAAAATCAACAATCAGCAAAATCCAATATGATTTTTTACCCTTAAAGTAGATTGCAATTCCAAATAATAATAACGCTGTTGGTATTGGATTAATATAAAGTAAAAATTGTTGCATGCTACCTGTTGCACCTAATGTAAATTTGGTTTCATAAGCAACAACTGTTTTGGCCCAAAATAAAACGAGCGTCAAGAGGAGGAATCCCCATCTTGAGCTCAATTTATCCTGAACATATTTTAAAGTTGACCGCATCTTAGTGCCTCCATTTTTTAAGATCAGTTTTCGAGAACACGAAAATGTCTTTCAATCTATGTTTCAGTTATTGATTAACTAAATAGTAAGTCGTAAACTTCCATTGCAATTAAATCAATATCATCGAAAGGAAATTTAGTATGGTTACTTAAATCTTCTAACGTATATGCTTTCATATCTGGATCATATTCAACGATTCCCTTTTCAACACCTTCACGTTCGAAGTGTCTTGTTTGGATTTCGCCGTTATCTTCTTTTTGCATAGCCTCTAAGCGACTAATGATTGCTACTAACTGAGAATTTTTCATAGTTGTTCCCCTTTCAATATCATAGTTAATAATACCAAATTTTCTATACATTTACACCTGATTAAGCAGATTATAATCGTTTCTTAACTTGTTTTTATGCTAAACTGTTAGTTATTAGACTTGGAGGCATAAAAATGAGCTTATTTAGAAAAGATTTGAACGATCAAGTATTTAAAATAGAGGTCTCAGATATTCGTCAATTTGATGATGAAGTGAGCCAAATTCCTGATATGATTAAATTAACAATGGGTGAACCAGATTTTAATACACCCGATCATGTTAAAGCAGCTGCCATCGAAGCCATTCATGAAAATTACTCACATTATATGGGTATGGCTGGTGATATTGAGTTACGTGAAGCTGCCAGTGAATTTTTTAATGAAAAATATGACGTTACTTATGATGCACAATCTGAAATTCTAGTTACAGTTGGTGCAACTGAAGCCATCGCAACTGCCTTACAGACTATCTTCAACCCCGGCGATGCCGTTCTTGTCCCAACGCCACTCTACCCTGGCTATATGCCACTGATTACTTTAAATCGGGTTAAACCAATTTTTATCAACACACGTGATAATAACTTTAGATTAACACCTGAGATGATTAATCAAGCTGTTAAAGATAATCCAAATGAAAATATTAAAGGTATTATCCTAATTAATCCAAGTAATCCAACTGGTATTTCTTGGACCGAAGATGAAGTTATTGCGATAACTGATGAAATTAGAAAGCAAAAATTATGGGCAATTAGTGATGAAATTTATAGTGAATTAACTTATGATCATGAACATGTCTCAATTGCAAAATATATCCGTGACCAAACTGTCCTAATTAATGGTTTATCAAAATCGCATGCCATGACTGGCTGGCGCATTGGATTCTTGCTTGCTCCCAAAGCGATGACTGATGAATTAAAAAAAGTTCATCAATACTTAGTAACCTCTGCAACAAGTGTTTCTCAACGTGCTGGAATTGCTGCCTTACGTGACGGTAAAGACGATGGTCGCATAATGAATGTTGAATATAAAAAACGCCGTGATTTCGTTATGGCTGAAATGAAAAAAATGCATTTTGAAATGGCACAACCTAGTGGCGCTTTTTATATTTTCGCAAAAATTCCTGCAGGATATAACCAAGATTCTATGGCATTCTGTAAAGAACTAGCTTTTAATAATAAACTTGCCTTAATTCCAGGAACTGCTTTTGGTGATTCTGGTCAAGGTTACGTTCGCTTAAGTTACGCTTCTAGTATGGAGAATTTAGTGCTTGGGATGGAACGTTTGAATGACTACATGACACAAAATAAATAAAAATACGGCGTTATTTCTTTATACTTACTTTTTGTAAGCATATATTTAGGCTAATTATATTTCCTCTGATATTATATTCAAATAAATAAAGGAGGAATTCAAATGGTACAAGCAATTACAGATGAAAATTTCAAAACAGTTACAGATTCAGGTATAACATTGACGGATTTTTGGGCAACATGGTGTGGCCCTTGCAAAATGCAATCACCAGCAATTGAGGAATTAGAACAAGAAATAGGTGACAAGGTTAAATTTGCTAAAATGGATGTTGACCAAAATCCTAAAACAGCTGACGATTTTGGTATCATGGGAATTCCCACATTAATGATTAAAAAAGATGGCGAAGTTGTTGATACACTCGTCGGTTATCATTCAAAAGAGCAAGTTAAAGACGCTTTATCACAATATATTTAACGATTTTGAAAAGCTAACTAATAAAAGCATTGTCATTTGACAGTGCTTTTTTGTCGTTATTTTGAATAGTAATAAACTGATTAGCGATTTTAGTATTGCTTAAAGAAACACGTTCTTCTCCTTATAAAACACAAAAAAAACCATTGCCAATAATAGAAAATCTATCATCAGCAATGGTTACTATCATATTTCATTTATTTAATCTTCAATTCCAACTTCTTCTACCTTATCTGGTTTAACAACTAAAGCAAACATTCCCGCAAATAGTCCAACATAGTAAGTTAAAATACGCCATAACAACATGGCTAAAATCAATTTACTGTGACTGGTCATGAAACTAGAAAAGACAATCGCGAAGCTATATTCTGCACCACCAGTTCCCCCCGGAATTGGGAAAAGTGAAATTACCATGACAATAAGCACATGAAGTGCTGTAATCATAATCACATTCACTGATGTGTATCCCAATGACAACATAATAAAGTATGGAATTAAATAGTAAAACGCGAGTTGGAAGAATGTTAATACAAAAACGTGAAAAATCATTTTCTTTTCATTCTTCATACGTAAACTCTCTTTATGGAAGTTTTCAATTTTTGAATAAATACTTGTATTCCAGCGATCAAAACGATCCCCTTTAACGAATAACTTAACAACTAGCATACAAACATACACTAATTTTTTAGTGAATCCATACCAATACATGATCATTAACAAAGCAGTAATCACAGCTAAATGAATCACAAATCCAAAAATCACGAATACCATTAGATAATTAACTTTATCTTGAATGTATTGAAACCCAATTAGTAAACAAACAATAAAATTAATAACAATCATTGCCTGGTAAACGACAAATTTCATTAATAAAATGGAACTTGCACGACCAGCGTCCACACCTGACTGAGCCATCGCAAACAATTGTGCAGGTTGTCCACCTGTTGAAAAAGGTGTGATTCCATTAAATAATTGTTCAATCAGTGGAATACGAATTGCATTCTTAAATGTAAATTTTTTATGTTGCCCTATCATGAACCGTTGAACAACAAATGCTTCAATGACAAAGTACATACAGATACAAAATACTGCTACTAATAACCACCATATATTAATATTAACTAAAGCTTTAACGAGCGACTGAATTGATACATTTTTTAAAGAATAAGCGAATATCCCCATCCCAATTATAACCATTAACGTCAATAAACCTATGTTTTTTCGAGTCATCTTTTAGCCCTCTTTGCTCTGGTCCAAGTAAAATTGATGCCAAATTTCAGCCAATCTATCCTCAGAATAGTATGCTGATGCCTGATCTGCTTTGTCATGCAAAACTGATAACGCATTGGGATCTTCTTTTAATTTTCTCAATTTAATTTGCATACCATTAACATCTGTCGCGGCATCATAATAGCCCTCAATAACCGCTTTATAAAGATCTAAATCGCGCAATAATACAGGTGTCCCACAACTAAATGCTTCTAATACTGACATTGGAAACAATTCATTGAAAGATGGCAGTAAGAAAAGGTTAGCAATATTGTAATAATTTACTAGAGCTTCTCGATCAATAATCCCAGTAAACGTTAAATTACTAGGCGGATTATCAACTACTTTTTTTAATTCAGCATAACCGTCAGTTAACTTACCAAATGAAAAGCCACCGGCCCAAATAAATTGGATATCAGGATTTTGCTTAGCTAACTTAATAAAATCGGGCACACCTTTTCTTTCTTGAACTTGACCATCACCAAAAACAACAAATTTATCGGCTGGAATACCTAACGCATCTCTAAAAGCTTGTTTTTCTTCCACGGTTTTTTCATAAAAAACTTTTTTTGAAACAAAATTAGGAATATACGTGACGCGTTCTTTTGGAATCTTAAACGCTTCAAGTTTTGGAATAAAACTTGGATTAACCACGACAATATGATCCATTCGTTTATAAAAAGCAATTACATACCAATAAAAAATGGCTTTAAAAGGTTGTGGAATTTTAACACTTCCCTCAAGTGTTTCTGGTAAAAAATGGACATAGCCAATTTTTTTACCTCTACCTGGCATAAAAGTCGAAAGGTAATAAGGAAAATTGATGGTATGGTAATGACTAATATCTGAGCGACTATATTTATTCACACTAATTTTGAATTCAGTTGGAAAGCGTTCTTTGAGCAACTTCATCATTTCGGTATATGCGCTACCGACCCCTTGTCCTTTAACCGAATTGGCCGCAGAAAACATGTTAATTAATAGCATGGTTGAAACTCCTTTGAAAATAAATTCGTTTATAGATGACTGATTTCGTCATCCTCTTCTTCTATTTCAACATAATGAATTTGAGCATCTTGGTAAAATTCAGCAACTTTTGATCCAAATGTTGCCGCTGAAATTTCTTTTAACTTTTCTAATCTTGGCTCTGGATCAACTTCTTCATGACATCTATTTAAGTAATCAATAATATCAGTCACCATTTCAGTTTCAGATGAAAAAGTTTTACCAACTTCTGGTTTTTCCATTAACTCGTCAGTATATTTACCCGTTTTAGCAATAACCGGTGTTCCAGCAGCTAAAGCTTCGATAAACGTCAATCCTTGAGATTCTGTTACTGATGCAGACACAAATAAATCTGCTAACTGATAAAAATGGAATACCTCATCATTATCAACTTCACCAATAAATCTGACGTTGTCCTTTAAATTTAAACTTTCTGTTTGCTCTTCAAGGGTTTCACGTGCCGGACCATCCCCTACAATCAAGAGTAAAACATTCGGTACTTTTTTAATTATCGCTGGCATACCATCAATAATTTCTTGTGTATTCTTTTCAAATGCCAATCGACTTAACGCAAGCATGACTGGTTGATCTTCAGAAATGTCTAATTTAGAACGATAATCTTCTGTTTCAATTTGTTCAAATTGAGAAATGTCTACCCCTGTAGGGATAACTCGTATTTCTGATTTCACACCATACTTCTGTAGCAACGTCTGAACGCGTGTACTTGGTGCGATAATCCCGCTCATATGGAATGCAAATGTTTTTGTCATTTGCTTAACATGGTATGGTTTCAATAACTTACCATTGGCAATGTAATGTAAATAATCTTCATACATTGTATGATAGGTATGTAAACAAGGAACTTTTAAATTTCTTGCAACAAATTTACCAATCCAGCCCATAGAAAATTCAGTCTGTGTATGAATAACGTCTAAATTTAGTTCTTTTGCCACTTGGTAAGCTTGAAATAAGCCTCTAACAGCAATTCTTCTATCTGTAAAAGAAACAAATGGAATACTAGAGAATCTAAAAATATTACGTTCATATACTGTCTTATCAACATGTGGGTCAGTCGTCGTAAAGATATAGACGGTATGTCCCTCTTTTTCGAGCTCGTTTCTTAGTGTTTTTATTGAAGTCGCCACACCGCTCACTTGTGGAAAATATGTATCTGTAAAAATTCCAATATTCACGATAAGGTCCCCTTGTCTATTCTAATATAATAGTTTTAATTATATTGGTTTCTCACCCGTTATGCAATAAAAGTAGACTATTCTCATCTATTCCCAATTAAACACAAAAAAACTGATAATCGAAATTACCAGTTTTTTTGTGTTTAATTTATTTCATGTAAGATTCAACTAATGCAATAACTTCTTCATTAGTTTCACAGTCAGAAACAGCTTTATCAGCTAATTCCTTCATTTTTGTTGTATCTAATTTTTTCATTAAACTACGTGTTTTAAGAATTGACGAAGCACTCATTGAGAATTCATCAAGTCCCATTCCAGCTAAAATAGGTACGGCAATTTGATCGCCGGCCATTTCGCCACACATACCTGCCCACTTACCTTCTTTATGAGCCGAATCAATTACCATTTTAATCAAACGTAAAATTGATGGGTTATAAGGTTGGTAAAGGTATGACACTTGTTCATTACCTCGATCAGCAGCCATTGAATATTGAATTAAATCATTTGTACCAATACTAAAGAAATCAGCATACTTAGCCAAATGATCACCGTTCATAACAGCAGCAGGAATTTCCATCATCATACCGACTTCAAGTTTATCTGCTACTGGTACACCAGCGTCAATTAACTTAGTACGTTCTTCAGTATAGATAGCTTTTGCTGATTTAAATTCATCAACAGTTGCAATCATAGGGAACATAATTGCTAATTGTCCATAATGAGAAGCTCTAAGTAGAGCACGAAGTTGTGTTCTGAAAATATCTTGACGATCCAAACTAATACGGATTGCGCGATATCCTAAGAACGGATTCATTTCCTCTGGTAATGGCAAGTAAGGTAATTCCTTATCGCCTCCAATATCCATTGTTCTTACAACTACTTGTTTACCATTCATACCTTCAACTGCAGCTTTATAAGCTTTAAATTGATCATCTTCTGAAGGTAATTCACTAGCATCCATGTATAAGAATTCTGAACGGAATAAACCAACTGCTTCAGCACCATTATCTACTGCACCCTCAACATCCTTAGGTGTACCGATATTAGCAGCTAAATCAAAATGTACGCCATCAGCAGTAACTGTTTTAGCGTCTTTTAGTTCTTCCCATTCAGCTTTTTGATCAGAAAAAGCTTTTGCTTTTGCTTCATATGTTGAAATTTCTTCAGCAGTAGGATTGATAATTCCGTCACCATTGATACCATCAACAATAACCATATCACCTTCTGAGATTGCAGTCGTTGGATCACCAGCGCCTACAACAGCAGGAATTTCAAGCGTACGAGACATAATAGCAGAATGAGAAGTACGTCCACCAACATCAGTAATAAATCCTTTAACAAATTTACGATTTAATTGGGCTGTATCCGATGGTGTTAAATCATGTGCAACGACCACAACTTCTTGATCGATAAGAGCAGGATTAGGAATTGTAACTCCTAATAAATGACTCATTACACGTTTCGTAACATCACGAATATCGCCTGCACGTTCTTGCATATAAGCATTATCAGTCATATCTTCAAACATTGAAATGAACATATCTGTGACATCCTTCAATGCTGCTTCAGCGTTGACCTTATCATTTTTGATTTTATCGCCAATGTTGCCCATAAGTTCAGGATCTGAAAGGATTGTCAAATGAGCTTCAAAAACCTCGGCTTCTTCTGCGCCGAGGTTTTCTGCAGCTTTTTGTTTGATTAGTTTCAAATCTTCACTTGATGCTGCAACAGCAGCATCAAGGCGTTTGATTTCTGACTCTGGATCTTCAATGCTTACTTGCGAGAATGACAAATCGGGTTGAACTAACATATATGCTTTAGCAATGGCAATACCATCACTAGCAGCAATCCCTTTTAGCATTTTCGACATTATTCAGCAAGTCCTTCTTTCGTCATTGTTTCTGTAATAGCTGCGATTGCATCTGTTTCGTCAGCGCCATCAGCAGTGATTGTTACATCAGCATTTTGACCAACGCCTAATGACATAACGCCCATGATTGATTTCAAGTTTACTGATTTTTCTCCGTAAACCAAAGCAACGTCAGCAGTAAATTTGCTTGCTGCTTGTACCAATAATGTAGCTGGACGCGCGTGGATACCTGTTTCTGCGATTACGTGAAAGTCTTTCTTTTCCATAATTAATTATCTCCTTGATGTTCTATATTTTTTTATTTTAGAAAAATGCATAACCCACTAACAAAAGCAAAGAACACGTTTTCATTAATAAATTAAACACATTAGTCTTTAGAGACAAATAATACCATTATTTAAAAAATGATACAAGTCTTTAGTTTTTCAAACTAACATATTTGTAAATAATTTGACCTTCTCTTTGCGCATTACCAACGATTGCCTTACGTAATTTTTCTTTTTGCCAAACAAGTTGAAACGCCATAAATTCATCTGGGTTGATTGTTATTGTCTCTATTTCACCAGCAATCAATGCATCAATTTTTGCTTTATAATCTTCGCTCATTTTCAAACCTCTTTTCACTAAAATCTACTATACTAAATTCATTATAGATTAGCCTCCATAAAATGTAAAAAAGGAGTTCTAATTGCTTGCAGAATTTTTCCATATTTTGTATACTATTCATCGAAGGTCAAAGATGGTCAACATGTTTTTGATCTTAGATAAACTAAACTATACGAACGAAATATGAAAGGTTGTGACACATATGATCTGTCAAAATTGTCAAATCAATCCAGCGACAATACACTTATCAACTAACTTAAATGGTCAACATCAAGAATACGATTTATGTCAAAATTGTTATCGATTACTAAAAGATGAACAAGAGCGTTTAAGTAATGGTCAAATCCGTAATAATCAACAAGATCCATTTAGCTTTGGTAACCTTGATGATTTATTTAATGCGATTGCACCAAATAGTCAAAATAATAGTTCACAAAGAAAAGAGCAGACACCTCCTACCCAAGCTGGTAGAAATGGTGGCGCTAATAAAAATAATGGTAAGGATACAATCCTTGGTCAATTCGGTCTTAATTTAACCGATGAGGCACGGGCAGGAAATATTGACCCGGTCATTGGTCGCGATCAAGAAATTAATCAAATCATTGAAATTTTGAATCGTCGGACAAAAAATAATCCTGTTCTAATCGGCGAAGCTGGTGTTGGTAAAACAGCAGTCGTTGAAGGATTAGCTCAAAAAATTGTTGATTCAGCTGTTCCTCAAAAACTTTTAAACAAACAAGTTATTCGATTAGATGTTGTTTCATTAGTTCAAGGAACGGGTATTCGTGGTCAGTTCGAAGAACGAATGCAACAATTAATGAAGGAACTTAAAAATGATAAGTCTATCATTCTATTCATTGATGAAATTCATGAAATTGTAGGCGCTGGTAATGCTGAAGGTGGTATGGATGCCGGTAACGTTCTAAAACCAGCTCTTGCTCGAGGCGAATTACAACTCGTTGGCGCAACAACTCTAAATGAATATCGTCAAATCGAAAAAGATGCTGCGCTTGCACGTCGTTTACAGCCTATCCAAGTTGATGAACCTAGTGTCGAAGAGTCAATCGTCATTTTAAAAGGTATTCAAAAGAAATACGAAGCTTACCATCATGTTCATTATAGTGATGAAGCAATTGAAGCTGCTGCTTCTCTCTCTGACCGTTACATTCAAGATCGTTTTTTACCAGATAAAGCCATCGATTTACTTGATGAATCTGGGTCAAAAATGAATTTAACCATTAAAGCTATTGATCCCAAATTAGTTGCAGAAAAAATTAAAAACGCTGAAACTCAAAAACAAGCTGCACTAACCGACGAAGATTATGAAAAAGCAGCCTACTATCGCGATCAAGTCGCAAAATTCAAAGAATTACAAGATAGTAATACTGATTCTGATGAATTACCAATTGTAACCGAAAAAGAAATGGAACAAATTATTGAAGAAAAAACAGGGATTCCTGTAGGCGAACTAAAGGAAAAAGAGCAACAACAATTGAAAAATTTAGCCACTTCCCTTCAAGCTAATGTCATTGGCCAAGATGACGCCATTGATAAAGTGGCCCGCGCCATCCGCCGTAACCGGATTGGATTCAATAAATCTGGGCGTCCTATCGGATCATTCTTGTTTGTTGGACCAACTGGAATTGGTAAAACAGAACTTGCTAAACAATTATCAAAAGAATTATTTGGAACAAAAGAATCAATGATTCGTTTCGATATGAGTGAGTACATGGAGAACCATTCAGTTTCTAAATTGATTGGTTCCCCTCCTGGCTATGTTGGTTATGAAGAAGCTGGTCAATTAACTGAACAAGTTCGTCGTAATCCATACAGTTTAATCTTGTTAGATGAAGTTGAAAAAGCACATCCTGATGTTATGCATATGTTCTTGCAGATTCTTGAAGATGGCCGTTTAACAGATTCACAAGGTCGCGTGGTAAGTTTCAAAGATACGATTATCATTATGACATCTAACGCTGGTAGTGCTGATGCTGAAGCAAATGTTGGCTTTGGTGCAACGTCAACTGGTGCAACCCATGCCATCATTGATAAACTATCAAATTACTTCCGTCCTGAATTTTTAAACCGTTTTGATGACATCGTTGAATTTAACTCATTAAGTAAAGAAAACTTAGTTTCAATCGTAAGTATCATGCTTGATGACGTTAATAAAGTTCTTAAAAATCAAAACTTAGAACTTCACGTTACAAATCGGGTTGAAGAAAAATTAGTTGATTTAGGCTACAATCCCGCAATGGGTGCTCGTCCACTAAGACGTGTTATCCAGGAACAGATTGAAGATCAAATAGCTGACTTCTACCTTGATAATCCTGATGTAACAAAATTAGCTGCAAAAATTGAAAAAGATGAAATTAAGATATCAGCCGATACAACTACTGATGTTAAAGATTCCGACTCTAACGTTGAAAAGTAAAGGCTAAACTAAAGATGCAGACTCAGATAATTTTTTCTGAGTCTGCATCTTTTTTTATTTTATTCATTCTTTTAAATAAATAAACGATATTTCAAACACTTTTCCCCAATAATTAATCTTTTTAGGTTATAATTATGATATTAGATTATGAATGGAGCTGATTAAAATCGCCTTAAGAGATTTCTTCCGGAATATGTTGTCTGTTTTTACAAAAAATGACCAACCTACTTCCACTTCCGATATACAATTTGTATTCAATTCTGAATCAACAAAAAAATATAAGGCACCAAAACAAAAGAAACATGAAGTCATTGAAGAAAAAACTTTTCTACCAACATCTGTTTCAGATGCCACAATGATTGTTTACTATAAAGACCAAAATAATAATAATCTATCTCGTCCGCAAATTATCAGTGGCACTATAGGTAGCGATTTAAGACTTCAATTTGAACCAATCAATGATTATAATCTAGTTGGCATTTCGGGATTCACAAGTACTTTTGTAACCAACTATGGTGCTATTATTTTAAGCTATGAAAAGAAACATGGCGCTGCCGTTTGGATTTATAATCAAGATATTGATGGTGGCTACTTAATCGGCTCACCCACTTTACTACGTGGCCATTTGAATGACCCTTTCACTTATGACCCTGTCAATATTCCAGGGTTCAATTTATTGCGTGCCTCAAAAACTAGTTATGGTACTTTCACAAATGAACAACAAACCATCTACTATTATTATCGCAACATCAATTGGAAAACCGTCGATCAAATTGACGCATACATCCAGATTACAAAACGCGTACGTCCTTATGACTTACCCGAGGGTAACTCCTATCCCGCCTTCTTACCTGCTGGCGTTATTTTACAAGTATTTGAAAAAATCGAAACGAATTTGGGAACTATTTGGTACAGCATAGGTGGCAATCAATGGTTAGAAAGTACTTCTAATGTAAAAATGATTATTCAACCCAAATATGCTTTATTACCCGACAATGACACCAATGAATTTACTAAAAAAATAATCAATCACTCTGCTTCAATTGATTACATTCCTAATAAATCTGTAACTATTTACACTAAACCTTATGGTAAAAAATTACGAGTTTTAGCTGACAATACACAAGTTACTTTAATCAGTCAGTTATCATCAAGTAATGATGTTTGGTTTGAATTAAAAGATGGTGGTTTTATTGATGAAACTTACATCAAAATGCCTTACTCATTAAATTAATAAGCACTCAAAAAAGAGGTATACCAATTGGTATACCTCTTTTCGTTTATAGTTTTGATGTTAATGTAACGTTTGGATATTTGTCAGCAAACCAGCGTTCTGCGAATGCATTTTCAAACAAGAACAACGGTAAGTCTTGTCGATCTTTAACAAGTAAGTTACGTGAACTTGACATCTTTTCATCCAATTGTTCTGGATCAATCCAGCGAGCTGTTTTAGAACCCATTGGTGTCATGATAACTTCTGAATTATATTCATTTAACATTCTGAATTGGAAGACTTCAAATTGAAGTTGACCAACGGCACCCAGAATATAGTCACCCGTGTTGTAACTTCTATATAATTGAACAGCACCTTCTTGAACCAACTGTTGAATACCCTTATGGAATGATTTTTGTTTCATTACATTTTTAGCATTAACGCTCATGAATAATTCAGGCGTAAATTGAGGTAATTTTTCAAAGGTAATTGGTTTCTTCATGTTACTGATTGTATCGCCAATTTGGAAATTACCAGTATCATATAATCCAATAATATCGCCAGCTACAGCTGATTCTAAAACTTCACGAGAATCTGCCATAAATTGGGTTGAATTAGATAAACGCATTTTCTTTTCAGTTCTTGCTAATTTAACATCCATCCCACGTTCAAATTCACCTGAACAAATTCGAATAAACGCAATTCGATCACGATGATTAGGATTCATATTTGCTTGAATTTTGAAAACAAACCCAGAAAAATGTTCATTTGTTGGTTGTATCGTTGTTTCTTCAATCGTTTTATGTTCTTGTGGTGCTGGTGCATAGTTCAAATAAATATCTAAGAACGTTTTTACACCAAAGTTAGTTAATGCTGATCCAAAGAAAACCGGCGTTAAATCCCCTGTTGCGATTTTTGCTTCATCAAAGGTATTACCAGCATCGCCCAATAATTCAATTTCATCTAGCACTTCTTGATAGATACTATCTTCTTTTAAAGGATGGTCGCCTTCAATCTCACCGGCGTCATTTAAATCAACGTAGTCCATGCCTTTATCTTCTTTTTGGTAAAGTTCAATACGATGGTTGTAGATATCGTATAATCCCTTTAAGCCTTTACCCATACCAATTGGCCAGTTCATTGGGTATGATTCAACGCCCAAGACCTCTTCGAGTTCAGCCATTAAATCAAGTGGCTCACGTCCATCACGATCCATCTTATTGATGAATGTGAAAATAGGAATGCCACGCATTTTACAAATTTTAAATAATTTCTTTGTTTGTGGTTCAATTCCTTTTGCAGAATCAATAACCATGACTGCAGAATCTACGGCCATTAATGTTCGGTAGGTATCTTCCGAGAAATCCTCATGCCCAGGTGTATCTAAAATATTAACCCGCTTATCGGCGTAATCAAATTGCATAACTGAACTAGTAACAGAAATACCACGTTTCTTTTCAATTTCCATCCAATCAGATTTTGCAAAAGTACCAGATTTTTTACCCTTAACTGTTCCGGCAGAACGGACAACCCCACCGAATAAAAGTAATTGTTCTGTAATGGTTGTTTTACCAGCATCGGGATGAGAAATAATCGCAAATGTTCGGCGTTTTTTTACTTGAGTCTCTAATTCTTCTGTATTCATTTTTTGTCCTCTCTAAAACATATTACTCATAGTTTATCATAAATGATAATGAACTTCGACGTAAAAAATGATAAGGTCAATGGAACTTATTAGAGTTCTATTGACCTTATCATCCCATATTTTATTCTTTACTCTTTAAAGTATCTTTTAACCGTGTTTCGGGAATCATAACTTTCAATTCCACTAATCGAGAACCGTCCATTTTTTCCGTTTCGAGAAGTATACCATTGTGAAGTGTAATCTGTAGTTGTTCATTATTACCGGGAATTCGACCTAATTCAGTTAAGACGAATCCCGCAATTGTGTCTACGTCTTTAACGTTGATATCACAATTAAATTCATCATTAAAATCGTCAAGTGTCATTCGACCTTGTACGATATATTCATGTGCATTAATTTTTCTCAATGTATCATCAGGGCTATCTGACTCATCGTCGATATCGCCAACAATCTCTTCAATTAAATCTTCAATTGTGGCAAGTCCAACAACACCGCCATATTCATCCAATAAAATAGCTAATTGAGTGTGTGTTTTCTTCATTTCGAATAACAAATCATCAACAGCCATCGTTTCTGGAATAAACATGGGCTCTTGCATAATTTGACGTAAACTAATTCTATCGAACCCTTTTGCTCTAGCAGCTTTAAGCAAATTTTTGATATGAACAACGCCAACGACGTTATCTTTATCATCACTATAAACGGGTACACGAGAATAAGGTTGATTTAAAATAGCATCAATATTACGATCATTATCGTTTTGTAAATCAATCATAAAAGCATCAGTTCTAGCGACCATAACTTCACGAGCGAATTTCGTATGTAACGAAATAACGCCTTCCATCATTTCATATTCATCTGAATCAATAGCACCACGCTCTTCACCAGTTTGAATCATATGAACAATTTCTTGTCGACTAATAACCTCAATATTATTTTTATTAAACTTAATTGGTGTTATTTTTTCTAATGCACGGATTGAAATTGATAACAACCAGTTAAATGGTTTGAAAACAATCGCAATAAGTTGAATAGGCCCAGTCGTTGCTCTGGCAATTTTGTCTGGCATCTGTAGTGCCAATTGTTTAGGATATAATTCTCCTAAAACTAATGAAAAATAAGATAAAATCAACGTAACGATAACTACTGCAACATCATGTGCCCACACAGCACTCCCAAACAATGGTTCAACATATTTAGCCAAAGATGTTGCTGCAAAAGCTGAAGACAAGAACCCGGCAAAAGTAATACTAATCTGGATAGTTGATAAAAATGATGTCGAATTATTTAATATACCAAGAATTCTTATTGCACCTTTATCTCCAGCTTTCGCCTCTGCCTCAATTTTATTACGATTTACTGAAACTACTGCTAATTCTGCAGCTGAAAAATAGGCATTCACTAATGTCAAAATGACTAATAATAACAGCTGCAACAGCAGTTCGTGACCAGGGTCTGAACTCATTTACTCATCCGCTCCAATTCATTTGTCTTTATTTTTTAACCTACGGATATTATACACCTATTAACATGCAGAAATCCGATTGCTAATTGCTAGTTGTCTCATCACTAGTTGAGCTCGTTGAACTAGTTGTATCTGATGTTGAACTAGAATATGATCTTGTTGTGTTATCGGTACTAGAAGTATCTGAACTTGTTGTACTATCTGAGCTTGTATCAGCATTAGAGTATGAACTTGCTGTACTTGTACTATCTGAAGTTGTATCGTCATTAGAGTATGAACTTGTTGTGTTGTCTGAAGTAGTATTATCAGAACTTGTATTATCTGTGCCTGTTGTATCTGAAGATGTAGTATCTATACTTTTTCCACTTCCAGCAACGACCTTAAGCGTTTGCCCAGGTCTTAATGTTGTATTTTCCATGTCATTTAATGCAATTAGTTCCTTCACTGTCATATCATGGCTTAACGCAATAGATGACAATGAATCACCATAAACAACAGTTATCGTATCCGTATCAATATTAGAACTTGACGACGAAGACGACGTTGATTTACTTTTTTTAGACACAGATTTTTTCTTTTCAGTTTTCTTCTTTTTTGATTTTGGTTTTGATTTTTCACTAGACTTACTCTTACCATATTTCGATTCAGCTAATTTTTGTTGTTCAGCGTACTCCTTTTTTTGTTGGTCAGATGACCCACGAGTAGCAACCCACTCAACGACGTCATGACCAGCCTTCGTACTAGCTAATATCGTCCCACCACCGATACACACAACTGCAACTATACCAATAATTACTTTCGTTCTTAATTTCATAACTTCCTCCGAGTTAACTCACATTTATTTAGGTACTTTTATTTTTTGTCCTACATGCAAAAGATTTGATGATAATTCATTGATGTCCATCAATTGATCACTGGTTGTATCATTGGCAGTCGCGATACTTGATAAACTATCCCCACTACCTACCTCAAACATCTTCGTACTAATTTTACTGATACTTTCTTTCTTTTCACTACTTTCCTTCTTTTCACTACTTTCTTTTGCTGCTGACTCAGAACTAGCCACCCTTTCAGATGACTCTCTAGCTAGAACGGATTCACTTTCTGCCTTAGCTTTAGCAAGCGACTCATTCTGCCGCTTTTTTTCAGCAGACCGTTTGGCTGACTTGCTTGAAGCAGCTTTAGCTGATTTAGATTTAGAAGATGCCACCACTTTTTTAGAGACATCAGCTCTACTAATTGAGCTTGAAATTGCTATTTTTTTTGATTCACTTACAGACTTCTGACGTTGGGCGATTGAACTCGATTCTTGCTTGTCATTGTTCATTTGAACATACTTGGCAGAAACTGTTCCTATCACTGCTAAAATCAAAATACCAATAACCATCAAAGCTAGTTTACCGTGCTTTTTACCATTTTTCTTTTTTAAAAAATATTTTGTATCGTCAAATGCTTGTCCGTTATAAAAGGCATCTCTACGACGCAACTCAATTGATCGAGGCATATCAGGATCAAAATGCGTTTTTTTATATTGTGTATATAAGGTCTCTACACTAAATGATTTACGTTCTGAATCACGTTGTTTATCGTACTCACTTCGTTTCTCATCAGTCAAACTATCGTACCAAGCAACAAAATCTAAATAACTCATAACGACTTTTTCAGACTCACCGATATCCATCAGTTGACCGTTTTGAATCCAGGCAATTCTGTCTGTTAAGAACTCCATTTGTTGTAAATCTTGACTAGCAAGTACAAAAGTTTTGCCCTCTGTTTGTAGGCTTTTAATTTTATCAACCGTTTTTTGATAAAAAATATCATCTAATGCTGATAGAATACCATCTAAAATAATAATATCAGGTTCAATGAAGAAGGCCATTGCTAACTCAACTCGCGCACGCATATCGGGAGAGTAATCTTCAATTTTACTTTCTTTTAATACCCCTAAGTCAGCAAAATTTAAAACATTATTCAAAGTTTGATCACTATTTTTGTAATCAATCTTAGAATCAGTAATTGCTTCTTGAATATTTTGCACAGCCGTTTTATCGCGTTTTAATTGTGTCTCATATGATACAATCGTCGTGTGACCGGCCATCGTTAGAAAACCCGTTGTTTGTTTGGCTTTACCGGCTAGAATGTCAGATAACGTTGCTTTCCCTGAGCCACCCATGCCAATAATACCAAAAAATTCACCACGATAAATATCAAACGAGATGCCCCTTAAAGCCCAATAAATATCTTTCGAATCTTTATCAATTTTTCGATTTTTTTTACTTGTTATACCTTTTGTAACATACTCTAATCGAATTTTATAATCTTCCATTTTATCACCATTAATCATTCAGTTATTTTAATTCTCAATAATAACATGTATACACTTACGCTTATACAATTCTACCATTAATCACTAAAAATTAACATCTTATCCGATGTTATCAGTATTTATATTTTAAAAAATAAAAAGCATATCCTCCCAAAAGGAGAATATGCTTACTTACCTAAGATAATGTCAGAAACTTTTTGAGAAGCTTTTCCATTATCCCATTCAATAAATTTATTTTGAAAATCTTTAAATTGTTTTTCGTAACCAGGATAATCACCATTTTGCGTATAGACATCCAATTGTTTATAGAAATCTGGTTCTTTTTCTACGATTGGTCCTGGCGCTTCCATCTCAAAGTTGATATAAAAGCCGCGTAGTTCATCCCGATAATGTTCTAAATCATAACAATAAAACATCATTGGTCGATTCAAATTAGCAAAATCAAACATCACTGACGAATAATCCGTAATCATCATATCACTCATTAAATATAATTCAGTAATATTTTCATCTGCCATTATTTTAACACGATCTTCAAATCCTTCGATATTAATACTATTCTTAACTAAATAATGAGGCCGCATAATTAAAATAGTATCGTCTGATACATGTTGAAAGAATGATTCGAATGAAAAAGCCATTTCGAATTTATAAACACCCTGAGTATAAAAGCTATCATCACGCCATGTTGGCGCATAAAGAACCACTTTAGCATCTTCATTACCAAGATACGTTTTCTTTAAAGCTCTAATATCTTTTTCATTATTATCCGCATATAAAATGTCATTCCTTGGGTATCCAATATCCAAGGATTTATTTTTAAAAGCAAATGCACTTTCAAAAATTTGCTTTGAATAATGATTAGGCGCTATTAAATAATCCCAACGTGCTGTTTCCACTTTAAAATTAGCATGGTATAACGCTGTCGTTGTACCTGGCATTGAAACATTTTCAATATCCATTCCTAAATGTTTCAACGGTGTCCCGTGCCATGTTTGTATATATGTAGTCTTCGGATTCTTTTTCCACCAAATAGGTAATCTTGAATTAAAGACCCAAAATTCAGCCCTCGCCATTTTGATAGTCCAAGAAAATCCAAAGCGTTTAATTAAATTAATTTCCGGATATTGTTCTTTTAATTTAGTGTACATGCTTGGTTTAACGCTAAAATATAAAAGCTTCGCATTTTCTTCACCAAGATCTCGTCTAGTCTGCTTGTAAATGGCCATCGGGTTATCGTTAACATCGCGCCCATTAAAGCTTTCAAAGACAACTTGGTGTTTTTTAATTGAAAATTTAATTGTAAAATCATTTAACGTTATTAAAATTTGGCGACCAATCCGCTTAACCACTTTTTGGACTATTTTTTTAATTTCATTCATTATTTTGTTCTCCTTACTACAAAAGATAAAATAATAAAATATTTTACAAGTTCATCCCTAAATCTTTTTTAATTTTTGTTGTTGAAATACCATCTGTTCTTGGTAAGTAAATAACTTCACAGTAATCGCTTAAAAAGTCAAACTTACCTGCCCAATCATCACCCATCACAAATGTATCAATCTGATTATCGACGACGTCACTAATTTTTTGGTCCCATTCAGTTTCTGGAATCACTTCATCTACGTACTTAATTGCTTCTAAAATGAACTTACGATCTTCATATGATGTGTAAGCCTTTTTCCCTTTAATTGCGTTAAATTCATCTGTTGAAATACAAACTGTTAAATGGTCGCCCATTGCTTTAGCGCGTTGTAAAATACGTACATGACCCTTGTGTAATAAATCGAATGTTCCATAAGTAATTATTTTTTTCATGTTTTTGCTCCTCCGTCGTTATCAATAATAATTTATTTTATCATAAACTGTTATGACTGTCTTATTTTTCCTGCAATTGTCTAATATCGTAAAAGTATTTAATAACAACTTTTACAACAGCATATAAGGGAATTCCTAAAATCATTCCTAGAAGCCCAGCAATGTTACCAGCTACTAGTAATAATACAATAATCGTCAATGGATGTATATTTAATGATTTGCCTATAACATTAGGATAGACAAAATTACCATCAATTTGTTGGACAATTAACACAACAATCACGACAAAAATAACCATTTGAGTAGACTGTGTTACCGCAATAATCAGTGCTGGGAAAATACCAATATAGGGTCCAATATAAGGAATAATATTAGCAAGGCCAGCCACAACTCCTAGTAACAAAATATACGGCATACCAATAATTGAATAACCAATAGCGGTAAATACCCCAACGAAAATACATTCAATAGCTTGTCCACCAATGTACGCTGAAATTGTATCACCCATGCGGTCAAGTAACTCAACGAGCTCATCCCCATGTTTTTCTGGAACAAGTTTTTTAAGCGTTGGGACTAGTTTTTGACCATCTTTTAACATATAGAACAACATCACAGGTACTGTCAGTGCAACAACTGTCACACTCGTTACAACCCCAATCATTGATCCTATCGAGTTCGTCAAATTGGTTGCAATTGATTTGAAGTAGGTCCCAATAGAATTTTCAAACTGGTTTAAATAGCTAGTAAAATCAATTTCTTTAAACCAAGCATATTTATTTAAATGATTAAACGTATCTTTTGACGACTCACTAACTGCATTTGCATAATCTGGTAGGTTAACCACCAATTGACTTAGCTGACTGACTACTCTCGGAATCAGGTACCCTATTAAGGCAACTAAAAGAATTGCTAGGAATACAAATAGAATGGCAACTGACAACGTTCGAGAAAATTTGAATTTTTTGATTTTTATTTTCATTAAAAATTTAACGACCGGATTAAATAAATAAAATAAAAACCCAGATATAATAATCGGAATAAATAATGTGGAAATAAACGTTCCTATTGGACTAAAAATAAAACTTATTTTTGTACACATCCAAATTAACGAGGCAACGATTAATAATTCAAGTGACCAAAACATCAATTTAGACTTTTTTAATCTATCAAGCATCGATATGGTTCTCCTTTAATTTATGTATAGTAATTTCATTATACCGTAACCTGTCTAACAATTATAGCGTTTCACTTATCCTCATTATTGAACGATAAATTAATTCAAAAAAAAGACGCCAAATGGCGTCTTTAAACTGCTTAATTGATTACTTCACTTTTATCAATCCAACCGGTTGTCCCATCACTCATCGTGATAAACAGTAATGTCGAACCGACTTTATTTTTTTGAATAGGATCAATTAAATAACCCGTTTTATTCACGATACCTTCATTTGTAACTCTGGCATCAATATTTTTTACAAATTTATAATTTTTAGATCCATAAACCTTTGACCAAACTTCAGCACCATCTTGAACATGGACGGTCGTTTCTTCAACTACTGTTTCTTGAGCTTCATAAACGCGTCCATTCATGACAAAATCAACTAACCGTTCAGTTGCATGTCCATCATCCCAAGCATTATAAGTCGCTACAAATTGATCATAATTGTGATGGCGTTCATCCGTTGCAAATGCTCGTTTAATCTCAGTAATGACAGCATCTGTATCCTTAACGATTGGTCCTGGTACTTCTTTTTCGTAGTCAAAGTAAAAACCACGAATATCATTTGCATACTCATCTAAATCATATGCAAAGAAAATAATAGGACGTTTTAACGCTGCAAAATCAAAGAAAACAGATGAATAATCTGTAATCAACAGATCACTAATAAGATATAAATCATTAATATCTTCATAATCAGCAACGTTCAGCGCAAAGCCTTCATAATCAGTTAAATCTAATGAGTTAGCAATTAAATAATGCGTTCTAACAAGAACGATAATATCATCGCCAAGTTCTGCTTTCATCTTATCTAAATCAAGATGTAACTTAGCCGTGAAATAATCAGCTTTAACGTATTCATTATCTCTCCAAGTAGGTGCATATAGAATAACTTTTTTGTTTGGATTAATTTCTAAACTTGCTTTAATACGATTGATATCTGTCTGTGTATAATTCGTTAAAATATCATTTCTAGGATAGCCAGAATTAATCATTTGGTTACGGTTCAAACGGAATGCACGTCTGAAAATATCTGACGAATATTCATTTGGCGTAACAGAATAATCCCAACGATCAGAATCTTTTGTAACTTGGCTATGATATTTAGCAGCATCAACGCCAGGCATTGACCCTGTATTTACGTCAACACCAATCGTTTTTAATGGCGTACCATGCCATGTCTGAACAATTGTTGTACCTTCAGGTTTAACCCACCATAATGGTCGACGAACATTCGTAAACCAATATTTTGCTCGAGCTTGTTTGAAAATACCTTTAAATGAGAATCGTGTCACATAGGGAATATGATTTTCTTTAAAATAAGCAACATAATCCTGGTTCACATTCCAGTACATCTTATATTTAGGGTAACGGTCTTTCATGTATTCATAGATAGCTTTTGGATTATCACTATATTTACGACCAAAGAAACTTTCAAATATAATAATATCTTTCTTTGACATTTTACCGATAATACCAAATGCTTTTGGATACCATTTATTAAACTTAACGATCTTTTTAATTTTATTTCTAATTACTTGAACGCTTGGTTCTTGTGGTAATAAGTGATCGCTAATCATTGCTTCAAAAACTTGCTTTGAAGCATCCCCTTGACGACCATACGTACAAAATTTATCATAAAATTCAATCAATTGTTGCGCGTAGGTTGTCTGTAGATGATTAAAATCGCTTAATTCGTCAATTATTTTTGCCGTTGTATCCACAATTGGTCCTGGAACCGTACCATTATAATCGAGATAAACACCTCGTGTATCTTCTGTATAATCTTTTAAATCATATGCAAAGAAAATCATTGGTCGTTTAAGATGTGCGTAATCAAACATTACTGAACTATAATCAGTAATTAACGTATCCGCAATTAAATATAAATCTTCAACTGTTGGATAATTAGACACATCAAAAGTAAATCCTTCAAATTCAGTTAGATCAATTTTATTGGCAACGAAATAATGTAGCCTTACCAATAACACATATTCGTCACTCAATTTAGCTTGCATTTGTTTAATATCTAACTCAAAATCAAATCCGTCTTTATTTCGGTAGGTTGGTGCATATAATACGACCTTTTTATCCAATGGCATGCCAATAGATTCTTTAATTTTAAGGATATCAGTTTCATTATTCTTTTTATAAAGTACATCATTTCTTGGGAAGCCAGAGTGAACAACCTCTTTTTCAAAATTAAATGCGTGACTAGCTGTTTCATCCATATATGGCGAAGGTGAAACAAGATAATCCCAACGCTTAATTCGTTTCATGAAATTATTCTGACGTCCTTTTGAACCATCTTTGAAATAAGGTTCATCAAATCCCATCGTTTTCATGAAGGTTCCATGTAACGATTGAACTTCAACTTGTCCTTTTCGTTTTGCATATTGGTTAGGGAGGTTAGTATTTTCAATAAAATACTTAGCTCGCGCCATGTAATACCAATACTTTTTACTGAAGTAGCGAACTCGTTTACCATTGCCGGTTATTGTTGTATTCGGATCCTTGAATAACCAGACACATTCATAATCTGGCATGTTTTCTTGGACATAATCATAAATGGCTTTTTCATTACCATTGAAATAAGCGCCCCAATAACTATCAAAGACAATCGTTTTCTTCTTTAAAGGTAATAAACGTTGTAGCGGGTAATATAGTGAGAAGTTAATTGCCCGTTTTCGTTTGGTTGCGTCCTGCTTATCCCACGATAATTTTTGGTTTAAAACCAAAAAATTGTTTTTTGTTTCGTATAATGATGTTCTTGCTAAATGATTTGTACGACTTTCTAGCGTTTCTACACGTTCTGGTTCAGTTGTAATTTGCGAACGAACAACTTGGTCAGCACTATAAAAATCAAGATAAAGATTATATTTTGCTGCCTTAATGAAACTGTCTTGTTGTTCATTAATTAAATTCAAATTAACGATTATTTGACCGTTATCATCGACAGTAACGTCATTAAATTGATATTTATATTGTTCCTCTTGATCGATTACACGTAAAACAATTTTTTCTGCTGAACTTTGAAACAATGTATTTTCAGCGATTAATCGTAGCCGACTATTATCTAACCACTGGACATCCATTAGTTTTGAAAAATGTGGTGCGATATTTAGTCCAATCATTTCCTTCATATTCTTTTGAACGAGTAAACTATATTGTGCTATTTCATATTCTTGCGGTTTATCAACATGTTCAAACTCATAGCTTAATTTCAATTCTTTTTCATCAATTAACTGGAGTCTTTTTTGTGTTACAGAACTTAACTCGGCTACTTCAGTTATTGAGAATTCAAATTTCACTTGATGTTCACTAACATTTATTTTTTGTCCACTAATTTGAGGCGCAATTTCATCATCACTATTTTCAGTAACAATTAACTTCGTACTTTCAGGATTATTTAACCATGTAGAGACCACTAATTTACTATCATTCACACTAATATCTTGAATTAGATTAGCTTGAACATTTTTTTCCGTCTTTATTTCATTTGCTGTCAAAGTCATCGCATTAAAAGCTAATGCCCAGTCAAAACTAAAATCAGTTTTAATTTGATAATCATTACCAGAAAAAATATTACTTATAAATTTACGCTTAGGATTAGCTAAAAATTCCGTCACATTAATATTTTTAACTTGATAATTAACTTGTATTTTCCAAATGCCGTTTCCTAATATTTTGTATGCCTCTTGTTGATCAAATGACATTCTAAAATAACGATAGTTACGGTGCTTAAATAAATGACGACGACGCTTGACGGTTTCTCGTTCAAACGTAATTGGCATTTCTTTCCCATTTATAATGTTAATCAAATTAACCGTAAATTTTTCGTCTAATTTTTTTGTAACTTTCAATTGATTGAGTTGCAACCAACCCTTAATAACTATCTCACTTGTCATTTCATCAGAAAAAACATTTAAGATTCGTTGTTCGAATTTTTGTGATTGTCCCACATCAACCGCTTTAGCAACATCTAAAGAGATAGCCGGATCTTCATATTGATAGCGATTATTTTTTTCAACAATTTTTCCAATATTTCTACGACGATAACTATATTTTTTTAAGTCTTTAATATTCCCCTGTAACACAGCAGCATATTGAATTTGATTTTTAATTGATAATTGCTTAAATAATTCTGGATTAATCGTTCTAATAAGTAGGACTGTAATTTTTTGAAATTCTAATATGTAATCTTCTTCCGATTCTCGAATATCTTGCATTGATAGCGGAATATCAGTTGTTAATAATTTCAGATCAAATGCATCCATAACATTTTGAGTTGCCCCATATTTTTTCATGTATGAACGCGTTAACTCTAGCATTTCCAATCGGTCTTTATAATGTTGAATATCATTACCTCGACTTTGAGTGATAGATTTGCTATCACCTTCACGCCAACGCCATTCGTATACAATATCAGTAATAATATCAATATGGTTAGCCAATAAATGAGCTGCCATCATCACAGGAATATCTTCATATAACATTCCCACAGGGTAGCGCAAATTATTGTCGATAAACAAATTTAATCGATAAACTTTATTCCATGAAGTTGTGTCATAAACTAATTCTGGGTGTTCTGCAATTGATGTTTCATAAACAGTATCTTTAATAGCAAATTTATGAATGTAAGAACGTGAACTACGTTTAGAATTAAATCGTTTAACTGCACCAGTTGCCAAGTCTGAATCAGTCATCTTTACCGACCCCATCAAAAGACTGTATGCGTCAACTGGTAATAAATCATCCCCATCTACGAAGGCAATATATTCTCCGGTAGCGGCTTCAATTCCTGCATTTCTAGCAGCACTAGGTCCAGCATTTTCTTTGTGAATTGCTTTAATATTGTCAAAAAGTGATACATACCGATCCATAATTTCGGCAGTCCCATCAACTGATCCATCATCAACTAAAATAATTTCTAATTGTTCATAACTTTGGTTAAGAACTGATTCAATACTTTCTTCAATGAACTCTTCAACATTGTATCCCAAAATAACAACTGAGAGTAATCCATTATTTTTTGTCATTATTAATTGTATTCTCCTTAACAATTCTTTTGTCCAAATATCTAATAATTATATCATTCCTATTTATAATAATATATTTTTTTTATATTACATTCCATGGTATTTAACTGTTCCATAACTTTTTGATCAGTATTAATAACCCCGTTCCATTCAAATAATGAATTGGCCTATCAGTCATATTCATGTATAATTAGAAGGCACAAAATATATTTTATAGGGGAGTTCTAAATTATGAAAATCAGTAAATTCATTGGGATCACATTACTGTTTACAGCACTTGGCTTAGGGATAGCCAGTCACAGTACATCTAGCTCTGTCTCAGCAAAAGTTAAACTATCATCTTCAAAATACATTGCACATGCGCCTGTTAGAATTAAAACGAAAGCTTATAATGTTTATGCTTACCCTCGAACTTTAAATTCAAAATCAAAGTTCATGCACTATGGTTCAAGTTATCATTCAACAACTTTTTACATCACAAAAACGATTAAATTATCAGATGGAAAATCATATTCTTGGCTAGTTAATGGTGCTGGAAAAGCGTATGGCTATATAAATACCAAAGCCACAACCGTTTATGCATCTCCCAAAACAGATAAATCAGATAGTAACCATACACCTGTTAGAATTAAAACAAATGCTTATAATGTTTACAGTTATCCAAGAGCATTACACGGTGCTTCTACATTTATGCACTATGGTACTAGTTATCACTCAACCACTTTCTACATTTCCAAAAAAATTACAACGGCATCAAATGTAAGCTACTCAAAACTAACATATAGTGACGGAACTTTGTATGGTTATGTGAATACTAAAGCATTAACGAATTACGAAACCGTTAAAGATATCAAAACTTCTTCATCAAAAACTAAATATCGTATCACGTCTGACATCTCTAACATTCATAACGCACCACTAAACACTATTTATGGAAATAAAACAACACATTATTCAAAAAATTACTTCGATACTGATTTATATATCACCAAAACAGAAACACGAACACAAGATGGCGCTAAATTTTCATATGTTAAAACTGGGAAAAACGATCTCGGTTGGATTTATAGTGGCTATTTAGCAGCCTGGACACCTGCTACAGATGTTCTTGTTGATATGCATGATGGTAGCCTAGATACAGGCAATAAATTAGCAAATACTGCGGCTACTAATTTCTATCAAAAAAAGCCTAATTATTCTTCAGTTGATGCAACAACAAAATCAGGTAGTACTTATAATGCAACTGGTTCAAAACAATTTAAAACAAATTATTTCTTAACTGCTTCATATAAATCAAGTGGTGATTGGGGTAATATACAAGGATTTGTTATCAATGGTCACTACCTTTATGCATCAATCTCAACTGATTCGAAAAAAGGAACTGGTAAGATTGTCCGTTTTGATACTGATAAGATGAACGCATTAAATCTAAATAATAGTAAGGGATTTGGAGAATTATGGCAGGCTTTTTACTACCTCCGTCAATCGCAATCTCTTAGCTACTACAAAGCAAACTACCCTGCTTCAACTTATAAAGGTAAATATAATTTCTATGTTTCTAAATATAATGCATACAAAAAATATGAATCTATCATTAAAGTCGGTCCTGAATTCATAATAGGCCATGGTCAATCTTTAGATTATAAAACAAATGGTTCAAATAAAGGTCTCTACATGTATCGTGATACAAGCTCAAAATCACTTACTGAATCCGACACAGTAACTATTCAACATATCAATTCGTCAACGCTAGCACCTGATAACTATACTAATATGCAATGGAACGATGGTTATGGTAATTTTATGCAAAGTAATAATTTAACTTTTGCAGATAACAATAACTTCTATTCATACACAATGATTGGTAGCGGATCTGGTTCAGCCGGTAAGTATATTCGAATTTGGAAGGGATCTATAGATGCCGACAATAAAGTCACCGTAAAAGTCGTTGGACAATTAGCCAACCGGGTGGGTGACTCTCCACAATCAATTGCTTATAGTTCAAAAACAAATAAAGTTTACCTCGTAACAGATGACGCTTTTGTCGCTGTTAACGCTTCGAAATTAACAGTTGATAATAATCATAACAGTGCCTTAACAACAAATGATGTTTCGTATACCCGTATCAATTCTTCACGAGAAACTGAAGGGATGCAAATCATTAACGGTTACGCCTACATGTTATTTAATAGAACACCTGAGTTAATTAAGTCAACAACAGCCGGTTATTAATCAACCATTGTTGTAACTATAGTTATCCTAAAAAATAGCAACTACCATTTTAAAAATGATAGTTGCTATTTTTTATTCTAAATTACTATGGCTCGCCTTCGCCTGATCATTTGATACGTTGTCTCTACGACTTACCTTCAGCACTAATGCATCCAGAGCAATATGCACACTTTGATCAAATAGCGTACTCAATAATTGGATTGACTTTACACTATTATCAGCTTTTGTTGCACCAGGCACAACGACAACTGAGTTAGATACTTTCGCTAAAGGAGACTCGCCGTTACTTGTAAGCCCGACTACTTTAACGCCAATTTTCTTAGCACTTTCAGTTGGTTCAAGTACACTCTTAGTTGTCCCAGAGCCAGAAACAGAAACTAGCACATCCCCTTCTGCAATTGACGGTGTAATTGTCTCACCAATTACAAAGACCGTATAACCGATATGCATTAATCTCATTGCGAATCCTTTTGCCATTAACCCAGATCGCCCAGCACCTAAGATAAAAATTCTTTTATCTTTCGTAATTAACTTCTCAGCACCATTTAATTGGTCATCACTAACTTTAGCAATGACCGCGTTAATTTCATCCATTATTTCATCAAGTAAACTCATTTAATAACCTCCATAAATTTTTTTGCCATATCTAATGGTTTCTCATTATTCATTATTTTACCACCAACAATGATTCTTTCCACGATACCTTGAACAGCCAATCTTTTTGCCTGTTCAATATCAATACCACCGGCAACCGCGATTTTTTTTATATTTGGAAATTTAGCATGGAATTCAGCCACCGCTTTTACGGCATCAAAATCTTGATCTTTCTTATCATGTGAGTAATGTAATCCAAAAATGGCTTCATCAAATTTTTGTAATTTTTCAATTTTCGTCTCATCTACTTCCAATAAATCTATCAGAATGTTTTTTTTCTGATTAACCGTTAATTCATAAACTTGTTCAATCGTATCAATTGACGAACTTGCCATAACCGTTAACGTATCCGCGTTAGCAGAGAATCCCTTTTCAAATTCATAAACACCCTCATCAATTGTCTTTAAATCAAATAATACTTCTGATTGATTAACTTTTTCCGTAACAGATTTTAACGCATTTATCCCATAATCTTTAATCAAAGAGGTCCCAACTTCGATGACATTGACAACACCATCTAAGTAGCTGACGCTCTCCATAAGGTCTTCTAACGTAACGCGATCAATAGCGACTTGTAATTTCATTATTCCTGTACGCCTTCCTTTTTATAAAAATCCTGTAGTTCTTTAGGTGTTGGGTAGCCATCATTATCACCTGGTGTCTGAACTTGAAGCGCACCAACTGCATTTCCTCGTAAAACGGCTGACTCCATAGATTTGTTTTCCAATAATGCTGTAATAACGCCTAATGCAAATCCATCGCCTGCACCAACAGTATCCACAACTTTATCCACTTTGAAGCCTTTAATCGTTTTCATACTACCATCTGAATTTTTGATAAATGCACCACTTGCACCTATTTTAACAATTACCGTTTTTGTCCGTTTGCCTTTTAAATAAAAGTCGGCAATTTCTTCTGGATTATCACTGCCCATCAGAATTTTTCCTTCTTCAACACCTGGTAAAACAACATCTGCATAACCTGCCAGTTCATTAACGGTCGCAACCATATAATCTTTACTTTTCCACAATGTTGGTCGTAAATTAGGGTCAAATGTAATGAATTTTTGGTTATCCACAAGGCGTGTTAATAACGTTCTAAATGTTTTTTCGGCCACATCTGAAATAGCTGGGAAAATACCAGACATATGCGCTATTTTAACATCATCTAAATTTATTGCATCAATTCGATCACTTGTTAAATGAGCTGCAGCTGACCCTTTACGGTAATTAAAAGTCTCTGGGTCACCCGTTGATACGAGTTGTTTCAATTGATGCCCCGTCCAATGATTTTCACTTTCGCTAATATAATCGATACCCACACCATGTCCTGAAATAATACTCTTCGCGTATTGGCCAAAAGGTTCTGTTCCAACTCGAGAAACATATTCAACATCATGCCCTAAGCGTTTAACTCCGATCGCTACGTTTAATTCTGCGCCACCTAATATTTTCACATAATTAACTGATTCTGATAAGCTTTGATCCATATCTTTTGAGGCAAATGTAATGATTGGTTCGCCAATTGTTATAACTTCACTCATTATATTTTCTTCCCTTCATGTCTCTTAATTTTAACCGAAAAAGTAATAAACTAAAACTTCATTAATAATTGAAACAAACCACATGATTGGAACACCTCTTTTTAATAAATCTTTTGATTGAACTTTCATATAATCAAGGCCCCAAACATTCCATGATTGCGTGATTCCTGTTGAAACAGCAAGAAGCGCAGGCACATAGAGAAGTGGTAATAAGAAGGCATCATTGAACAACCCGGTTCCCGAAAGAACCGCTGCAGTTGCAGCTCCAGCACCCCAAACATGTAACGGACCTCTGAATAACGCGAGCGGTGCTAATACTCCAAATACAATAGCAAGGATTAAATGGTCATGCGGTAATATCAGACTAAATACATGTTGAAACCTAACAGCGTTCAACTGAGCAGCACCAGCAAACATCACTAACGCCATTAAAAACATAATCAATCCTGCGATATCACCAATCGCTTTTTGAATCGTACTATTCAAGAAGTCGACGAAATTTTTATATCCTTTCATATTTCCAGTAACAGCTATCGCAAACAATGTTGCTAAAGTTAATCCTGGAATAGCATCCCAGCCGAAAATCATATTCATAACGACCGGAATAATTGGTGCAACAAATGCAATTTTTGGTATGGGGCGACTTTCAGAATTTTGTTGTGTCTCACCAATAATTTTTAGATTTGAATCAACATTTTCTTGAGTAAATTTCTTGCGATGTAAAACTAAGAAAATAATTACCGCGATTAATTGAACTGTCATTGCTGTCCAACCGAAGATTAAGTATTGTCCGCCGTATACGGCATTTGGAAAAAATGCTTTAATTTGATTGAATAAAACAACATTAATGTACATTGGTGCCCCAATTGACATGACAAATGCAGTAAGTGCGATGTCTCTTGGAATACCTAGGGATAACATGATTGGTAATAAGATAACCCCTATCGCAATCACAGATCCCACTCCGTATGCGCTTACAAAAATAAACGCTGTTACCAAAACAATTAAAATAGCTGCTATTAATGGTCGTTTTTTCCCAACTTTTTTTGTTGCTTCTGAAATTGCAGGCGCAATCCCACTATCAACAAGAACCCTTCCGAACCATGATCCAAATGCAATATAGATAATTGTCGGTCCATAATTCAATGCTGGTTCAGCAAATACTTTTTGAACTGCCTTATCGAATGGAATTTGTCCAATGATAGACCATAAAATAGCCATTACGAAGAACCCGACCATGATGTTTCCACCCTTTAAAATATAAATAATAAATCCTACAAAAGTGATTAATAATAAAATCGGTATTAGGGTTGCCATAAGCTAGTCCTCAATTTCTTTTTTTAATAACACTATCTGGGATTGAATTAACGCTTTGTTATCCATCGGATATTCAAGAGCGAAAGCCACTTTTTTTGGTAGATGGGCTAAAATAGCTCGCCAATCAAACATTCCTTCATCTAAATTTTTCGACGTCATTAAGTTTCCAGCATTATTAATAACGTTTTTCAAATGGATATAGTCCGTGTATTGTGAAAGCTCATCTGCACTCTGAATAGCATCTTGTTTCGTAAAAGCCCAATTACCAAGATCATAAACATAACCAACAGGCACATTTTGTCGTTTAGCACTTTCTAAAAATGTCGTTAATGCCTTAACACTGCCACTTAATGCAGTTTGATCATTTTCAACATTCATTGTTATTTTGTCTAAAGGAAATTCACTAAAAGCCTGCTTTAAATCTCCAGTAAATGCCGCAAAATTTCCAATATTAAATTTAATTTTTTTGATTCCCATAATTAAACCTTCTTGAAAATAAGTAACTAATTTAGGGTTTAACGTGCCATTGTCTAAAAAAACTTGATCAGGAACACTATAATTAACAATTAATCCGTATTGTTTTGCTTTTTTTGCAACTTTGGGTAATTCACTATCTAAATCTTTAAAATATTCACGTCTAACTTCGATACCGTCAACACTTAATTTTGAAACGCGATCAACCAATTCATCCTGTTTAATTCCATTTTCTACATCATTCTCAAAAATCCATGTATTTAAAATAACTGTCATCATTTTTCCTCCAATATTAATATTTATTGAGTTTCTTTACCCTATTCATTAATGTCTCAAAATTCATGTCCTCGAATTTTTCTGCATTTTTATTATCAAAATTTTCTCGTTCTATCTCGTTAAAATTTTCTGCTAAGTAATATGCCGTCAAATAGGCTGCAAGGTAATTCTTAGCCGTTTTCACCATGTTTTCATCCTCAAACTTAGCCTCTACAGTTGTAGAGGCAAAGCCCAACGCAAATTTATCAACATCTAAAAAAGTTCTTTTATCCATTTTTAGCGCCTCCAATTCATTATCTATTAACAAGTTAGGTAAACGTTTACATGGATAGTATATATGCAGTATTCCATAATTGCAAGTCTTAAATATAAATATATATTTCTAAACAAGGTAAACGTTTACTCCAGTAAGGTATCTAGCCTGTTTATTTTTTTAACTTTAAATTACATTTTAAGGACAATAAAAAAAGACTTACCCTTGAGCAAGTCTTTTCCATATTAGTATCTACTTAAATTCAGCAGGTATAATTATTTTTTTATTTTTCGTATTTGTTTCACCATTTAATTCATTCAACAATAATTCTGCTGCACTAGCACCTAGTAAAAAAGGATTTTGATTAATCAACGAAGTTCCTGAATTAATCGCTTTTATGACTTCAGTATCTGAAAATCCCGTTACCGCTACCCGTTGATTGACCATGAATCCATCAGCGATAATTTTAGGTAGTAAGTAAAGCAACCAACGTTCCTTCAACGCAAATACAAGCGTTCTTTTATCATCACGTATTAATCTATTTTTCAGTTCAGCATATGTTTGATTTAATTTTGTATCACCATCTATAACCTCAATCACCTTAGTGTCTGGACTGACCGAATTAATTCCGTTATACCGCTCTTCCCGAGTTGAAATACCTGTCACTTCACCAGTAATGATAATGACTTGATCAAATCCTTGATTTAGATAATATCTTGTTACTTGTTGGCTAATATCAAAGTTATTTGTAACAACATTAGCTAAACTAGAATCAGAAAGTTCACGATCAACAATAACAATGGGCATGTCTCGTCTAACCGCATCCCTTAAATCGGCTTCTTTTCTAAGTATTGGTTGCATGATTAGTCCATCAAACGATTTTTCGCCAATAATTTTAAGGATACCTTGTTCTTTATATTTATTAGAATCGGAATCAAATAAAACCGCTGTATAACCTTGTGCATCTAAAATTGAGCTAATACCTTTAAACATTTCTGTGGCAAAATAATCATCCACATCTGAAACAATTGTAGCAATCATTCGACTTTTTTTTGTAATCATCTGTCTAGCCGCGTCATTAGGGACATAGTTTAATTCTTTAATCACATTTTGGACTTTCAATGCTGTCTCTTTAGACATACGCTCTGTTTTACCATTCAAAAAACGTGATACAGTTGCGATTGAAACATCTGCCTTACTTGCAACATCTTTTATATTCGCTTTAGTAGCCATTTTTTCATCCATTCATTAATTATATTATTTCGTCTAGTTTTCCTTTTATTCCGTTGCTAAACTATCTATATATTACCATACTGCTCAATTTATTAGAAAATACCTCACTAAAATAGTAAATAAAAAGGATAATTCTACTTAAAATTCAGAATTATCCTTTTTATTTATTATTTTCACGTTCCGCTAGTTCGAGGTAACGATTGTACCAGATATCTATATATTCTTTAGAAAATGGCCCTTTCCCGTTATCTATCCAGTCCACAAGTGTTCGGACGTTATACTTCAATATCTTATCGATATCGTCAGAATATTCCCATTTTTTCCCGTGTTCTGCATATTCATCTACATCCAATAACCGTTTCTCACCATCTGGGAAAACTTTGACATCTAAATCATAATCTATATATTTCAAAGCTTCCTTATCTAACGTGGCTGGTGAAGCCAAATTACAATAATAAGAAACGCCGTTATCACGTATCATGGCTATAATATTAAACCAATAGTGTTTATGAAAAAAGATAATTGCTGGTTCTCTGGTCACCCATCGCCGGCCATCTGCTTCGGTCACCAATGTATGATCATTACACCCAATAATCATATTCTCACTTGTTTTCAACACCATCGTATCACGCCATGTTCGATGCAAACTACCGTCGTGTTTATAACTCTTTATGGTAATGAAGTCGCCCTCTTTAGGCTCCTTTGACTGATTACTCATCTCTACCAAAACCCACTTTCTAAACACGTAGTGCATTTTACATCGATTGCATGAATATTATACCAAAAAAAGAACTATTTTACTAAAATTTATTTGAAGAAAGGCTGATATATTTGTCCCAAATTTTTTGTTGTACTTTAGGAACTGCAATCTGGTCAAAATCTTTTTCAAGTATGAATTCGCCAGGAAAATAACTTAAGTCAAACGATTTACTTTTCACGGTAAATAATTCAATTAACCATTTTTGATGGGTAAAGGTATGTTTTACGACGGAACCTTCTAATGCTGAAAAAATCAACTTATGGTTCAAATTATCTTGGCTCCATTGGCCTAATTTTATAACTAAATCATCCGTTAATAACACGTCTCCTGGTTTGTCTTCCAGTTCTTCCAGCTTAATTAAAGGAAACGCTAATAAATTTGCGAGCATCCCTTTACTAGAACGTTTCTCAAATAAATACCCTTTTTTTGTTTCAATTATCAAAGCAATATAGGGCATTTCAACTGGTCGCGGCTTCTTTGATTTCACTGGATAATCAAGTTCTTTACCATCTAAATAAGCTTGATTAAACGACTTAACTGGAGAATGTTCAGAATCTGGATTCTTAGCACTCATGTAACTTGAACCCAAATCCATGACAGCTTGGTTAAAGTCTCCAGGTCTTTCTTTAGAAATAATTTGTTGAATGACTTTTTCAAAAATAAGTCGGGTCTGTGGTTTCGCAATATCATCTTCTATCTCAAATAAGCGTGAAAATACACGAAAAGCATTACCATCAACGGCAGGAACAACTTCGTTAAAAGCAATACTTGCGATTGCTCCGGCAGTATATGGCCCAATTCCAACTAAATTTTGCAGTTCCTTAGCTGTTTGCGGCCATTGCCCAGAATAATCTTGAACAACTTGTTTTGCTGCTTTTTGCATGTTTCGAACTCTTGAATAGTAACCGAGTCCTTCCCATGCTTTTAAAATACGTTCTTCTGGCGCATTAGCAAAATTTTCAACACTCGGAAACCATTCCATAAATCGTTCATAGTACGGAATAACCGTATTTACTTGTGTTTGTTGGAGCATAATTTCTGATACCCAAATATGGTAGGGTTCATGGTCTCTGCGCCAAGGAAGATCCCTTTTTTCACTATCATACCAAGTTAACAATGCCTCTTGAAAAGCTGTGATTTTTGCGTCATCCCACATTATCATTCAAGCGCCTCATCTTGTTCTTTCAGCTCAATATATTCATTAATATCATCAAACTGAAACCCTTTTTGAAATAGCCCCTGTTTAACTTTCATGGCGCGCTGACTACCTTCCAAGCGACGTTGCCGTTTCCAGACTTTATCCCCTTGTTTAACAAGTGCATCCCATTCGGCTTCGGGATCAATTTCAAGTTCTAAGGCATCCATTATTTGTGAAATGTCATCAGACTTAAAGCCTTTAGTCATTAATGCCTGACGAACCTTGTTCTTTAAATTACTAAACGATTGATCGTGGTAATGCTTAACTAATTTTTCGGCGACTTTAATTCCATTTTCTAATTGGTCATCAACTGGAAATTCTTCTAAGGCTTCATCAATACTTTCAGCTGCAACACCTTTTAATCGTAACTTTTGGCGAATGACTGTTGGTCCTTTATCCGACGTGTGCATCATTGTTCTAACGTAACTTTTAGCATATTCAAGATCATTTACTAATCTAAATTCATATAACTTTTCGATTGTTTCTTCAATCGCGTCTTCCGTAATTTCATGTTTCTTCAAATAATCCTTAATCTCTTTTACGGTTCGCATTTGCGTTGATAAATAGTTTAACGCTTTTGAATACGCTTTTGAACGATCATCTGCATCAGCAATTTGTTTAATTAATGCCTCATCTAATTCCATCCCTTTAGCAAGATGAAATGAAATAAGAACTTCTTCCCCAATTGGAAAAGCATATTTTTCATCCAGAAAGACATTATATCGTCCAGCACGTTTTTGTGTGGTTATTTTTGTGATTTTTTTTGTCATATAGACTCCTTTAAATGCTTATCTTGTTATTATATCTTTGAACTGCCAAAATGCCAATATTCCTGTGTTATAATAAGAAAAAAGCAATAAGGAGTTTATAAAAATATGTCAGACAATCAAGAATTTGGATCAGAAATTGAAGCCGGTTCACGTTTTCCTTTAACTATTAAACGCTTAGGTATTAATGGTGAAGGCATCGGCTATTACAAACGTAAGATTACATTCGTACCTGGTGCTCTTCCAGACGAAGTCGTTGTAGCAGAAGTCACTAGTGTTGCAGATTCTTATATCAACGCTAAAATTCATAAAATTCGTAAACAAAGTCCTGTTCGCGTTGAACCAAAAGACGCAACATACAGTGAAGTCGGCGGAATTGAATTAGAACATTTAAACTACAAAGGCCAATTAGCTTTCAAAAAAGATGTTATCGTACAATCTTTAGAAAGATATAAACCGCGTGGTTATGAACACTATGATTTAAAAGAAACTATCGGTATGCAAAATCCATATGAATACCGTAATAAAGCGCAATTCCAAGTTCGCGAAAAAGATGGTCACGTCATCGCTGGACTTTACAAACCAAAGAGTCATGATTTAGTAGACTTAAAAGAATTCAGTACGCAACGTCCTACAACAATGCTTGTTATTCGTCACGTTGTTGCGTTATTAGAGGAACTCGGAATTCCTATTTACAATGAAGAAGCTAAATCAGGTATTATCAAAACGCTTGTTGTTCGTGAATCTTTTGATACCGGTGAGGTTCAATTAACCTTCATCACAAACTCGGCAAAATTACCTAAGAAACGTGAACTAGTTATGCATATCTTAGAAGAATTACCTATGGTTACTTCTGTCATGCAAAATATCAACAAAGGTGAAACATCACTTATTTGGGGTGACGAAACCATTAATATCGCTGGCCAAGACTTCATCATGGAACGTCTTGGTAAAATGAAATTCAAATTATCAGCACGTGCTTTCTTCCAATTAAACCCAGTTCAAACTGGCGTTTTATACGATGAAATCAATAAAGCTCTTAACTTAGATAAAAATGAATCATTAGTTGATGCTTACTGTGGTGTTGGTACCGTTGGCCTTTATGTTGCCCATGGTGCTAAAGAAGTTCGCGGTATGGATACAACACCTGAAGCGATTGAAGATGCACGAGAAAATGCTGTTCTATCACATCAAGAAAATACCACATATGAAGTTGGTAAAGCTGAAGATATCTTACCTAAATGGTTGGAAGAAGGTTTCGTACCTGATGCCCTAGTTGTTGATCCACCACGTACTGGTTTAGATGATCAATTAATTGAAGCCATCAATAAGAGTCGTCCTAAAAAATTTGTTTATGTATCATGTAATCCATCGACACTCGCAAAAGATTTAGAATTGTTAACAAAATCATACCGCGTTGATTATATTCAACCCGTTGATATGTTCCCACAAACATCAAAAGTTGAAGCCGTCGTTAAATTATCACGTCGTTCTTCAGGAAAATAAAGCAAAAAAAGAAGCCATAAAATGGCTTCTTTTTTTGCTTTAACTATTCGTTCGACCAACTAAGACGCTACCATAAGCCCAATAGGTCTTTCCTGTTTCAATAACTGTAAAACGGTACATATATGAATCTTCTTTACCATTTTCTTTAATTGTAGCCATGCAATCTACATTAACTGCTTTACCTCTAATTGTAGCATCACTTGCTCTTCCTGTTGTTACTGATAAATATGCTGAATTATAAACATGATTATGCAAGTAGTAAGTGCTTGTCGTACTTACGGTTCCAGTCTGTTTAAGTGACTTATAAGTAATTGATTGATTAAATGTTAAGGCCTTTGAATAAACCCAATATTTATTTAATCCTGATTTAATTTGATACCAAGTTGTTCCTTGGCTTCTATTTTCTGCTCGAGCTAATAATTTCACTGTTTGCCCAGTTAATTGTGTTGAAGAACCATAGTTAACCGTATTATCAGTAGAGTTCTTAACTGAGTTATAAAGCATATATTTATTACTATTAACTTTTGCAGTTTCTGAACCAGATGCACTATGCATTTCTAAATTAACTAGTGCATCCTTATTGACTGCTCCTGTGTAAACCCAATGATCATCTGAACCAATTTTAATACGATACATCGTTGATTTAGCACCATTATAATCAGTTATAACGGCTTTTTGATTAATTGTATATGTTCTATTTTTATAATTGGCTGAATCACCTGTCTTTTTAGATAGATAATCTGAATTGTATACATGATCATGTAACTGATATGACTTACCATTAAATTTAGCTGAAACATTCATTGGTGAGTAACTTACTTTTCTTAATTTTAAGGCGTCACTATAGATCCAATATTTTGTGGATGTCCCTTTAACACGGACGCGATACCAAGTAGTGCTACCATTTTTAACACCACGCATATCTGCATACAATGTTTTACCGCTTAACTTGCTGCTTGAACCTTTATCGACTGCGCCGACCGTCCCTTTAACATGGTTATAAAGACGGTAACTTGTATTATTCATCTGAACAGTTTCTGATCCAGCTGCACTGTGATATGCGACCTTCACACCTAATTGTGTGTAGTATTCTTTGATTAAATCATACAAGTCTGACATTGAATATGACTCATTAAACCATTTATTACCAGATTCGCTATAGTAACCAACTGGATCACCATGATCAGTTGCACCTAAATACTTACTGACATCTGCATGTGCCCAAACTGTTGCGCCCGCTCCATGATTGCTAGCAGTTGCTAAACTTGGTTTCAACCCATATTGTTGTAAAATATAGGCAGTATAGTAGGCGGCATTATTAACTTCTCGTGCAAATGCCGACTTGCTATGAACACGCGTTTCTTCAAATTGCACGAAACGTTGGTTACCTTTAGGACCAGAGCCCCATGACATGACGTTCGTTTTTGCAATATTAATAATATTATGATCGTCAACAAAACTGTGCACAAATGCATTACCATAATTGGCTTTCATAAAAGCCATTTCACCATATATGGTAGATGATGGGTTAGCTGTTTCATGAACAACAACACCTTCTGGTTTACCTTGACGATAAGTCATATCATCGGTTGGAAAACCACCCCAGATAGCACTTGTAATCTCATTTGGTGCAATATGTTGAGAATGTATATAATTATTTACCTTTGATGAAGCCGAAACTGATTGATTCATTAATCCAGCCGCTACAATCCCCAAAACAATGGCAAAACCCATTACTATTTTTTTCTGCATTTTCAATAACTCTCCTATTTTTTTATTGCTATCCCTTAGCAATATTAGTTCAACAACCTAATAAATTAATGTTTATTAATGGCTCCCTTATAGACCCAATGATTAGTAGATCCAATTTTGACTCGGTACATCGTTGATTTAGACCCATTGTAATCAGTAATAATCGCTTTTTTATTAATTGTATAAGTTCTATTATTATGTGTTTTTGATTGACCTGTCTTTTTAGATAAATAATCTGAATTATAAACATGATTATGTAACTGATATGATTTATTATTAAAATTTCCTGTATTTTTTACTGTAGAATAACTTGTTTTTCTTAATTTTAATGCTTGTTTATAGATCCAATACTTCGTTGATGTGCCTTTAACTCTTACTCGATACCAAGTTGTGCTACCTTCTTTTACGCCACGCATGTCCGCATAGACTGTCTTACCTGTCAACTTAGCAGCCGCACCTTTATCACGACTACCTGCTGTTCCTTTAACATGATTGTAAAGACGGTAACCAGTATTAGCTACTTTGACTGTTTCAGAACCGGCTGCGCCATTATAAGCGACTTTAACGGTATTATCTAAACTAGCTAAATTATATCTAGAAATTAAGTTATTTAATTTTTTACCGTAGGCACTACTTGTCGAGTATTTTAAACTCAATGATGCTGTTGCTTTTTGATAAGTACTAGCTTTTTCACGCCATGTACCTGAGTAATACTTAGCATCCCAACTTACACCGTTACGTAAATGGTTGGCATAATCTTGAATAGATGCTTTAGCATTTGGGTATTTTTTAAATTTAGACACCGCATAATAAGCTTTCCCTTTGCTATTATATTCCAATGATTTAACTGAATATGATTGTCCCTTATAGGCACCCTTCATACCAAAAAAATTATTAGCCTTTTTTGCCAACGTACTTTGACCCCAAGAAGATTCAAGAATCATCTGTGATAGCATCACTGATGGATACAAGTTTTTATCTTTTGACACTGCTTGAATCGTTGGTCCATTCTTTTCAATGAGAGCCTTTGTTTGGGCAGTCGTGGCTGCCGTAACTGTTGATTCATTTTTACTTTGATTCCCAATTGGTAAGTTTATTGAGCTAAATCCCGTAATAGCAACAAATGTTACCGTAACTAATTTTGTTAACAACTTTTTATTTTTCATATTTCCCCCTATTTTTCCGAAATTATCAGCTTTAATTATATCAAATTTGCATGTCTAATAACGCCTTTTTCCGTTACATTATGATTACAATTAGTAACGCATAATGCCTCTATTAGTATGCGCCCAACTACACGTTTTTTTGATAATTGAGTCGTCAGGTGATTCATCAGAATACCCTTTCAACGTGTAGATGGCTAATAAATGCTTAACTTCCTTAATGAAATCTATTTTATCCACATAGGTATCACGTCTGTTCTGAACTAAAGATAAGATAGCATCATGATATCTAAATTGGGGTGTTGGATTTTCAAAACCAAGTTCTGCAGCTATTTTACTGGCCAAAGAAACTTGAATATCTGTAAAAAGATGCGCTAAATTTAATTGCTTTAGAAATTGCGAATACTTACTTTGAACTCTAATTCTTAATCCATTGTTGAAAAATAAATCAGTTCCATTTTCTACATCGGAAATATTAGCAAGATGGTGTCCTGCCGTCCATGAGGCATCCCGTTTTGATGGCCCACTATCTGGAAATAACTGATACATACCACATGTGTAAGGTAGAGCTTGTTTCTTTTCAACTAATGACACAATCGCACGCATTGCGACAAAAGTTAGAATTTTTTCATTAATCAAGCGATTCACAAAATTTGTTGTTGTGTATTTACATAATAAAATATCTTTATGCTTATCAAAAATAATGGATCGTAAATCATCCCGTCTGTGTGTTATATGGTGAATATACAAAGTTGTCTCCATGTTCACTTGATAGTTATCCGTTACAATTCCATGTTCTGTAAAAAAATGATCATCCGTAACGTCTATTATTGGATGATTCTCCAACAAGTTTCGCCAATATTGAGACCCAACAGTCAATAAGCGTGTTTCTGGATAATCTATAATTTCTTTAAAATCCCGTTCTAATTCATTCTCCAAGTTCAATAGCCTACTCCTTTTCTTACTTTCATTTAACAACTTATCCTATGTTACAGATTTAATTGTAACTAATCTTGTGTGAACTTAAGTCTAATTGTTAAGTTTATCTTAAGAAAATTAATAGTCTACCTTTAATTCTTAAATGCTCATCAAAAACCCATAAATACGCTCATTTCGTCGTCTATTTTAAAATTGAATAACCTCGTATTCTAATTAAGAACCTTGGCCAAGGGATCTTAAAAGAAACGAGGCAACTCTACTAATATGTCAAATCAAATAAACCCAGGTCTAGCTTTTCTACTGAAAAATGACCGTGAAAAACTTATCTTTGGTGTTCTAAAAAGAATGTCGATTAATCAATCGCATGCTTCATATGACGATTTCGTACAAGAAGCACGATTAGCATTCAGCGCTGCATATGACCAATACCCTAAAACTATTGAAGATAATGAACAAACTTTCATGGTTTACGCCTATCAACGTGTCTACTGGCGACTTCTTGATTTAATTAATCGACAATCTAATCAACAAACGCATTTAGAACCTAATAAGGATGATTCAACTAATCCAACTGATTCCATCATTGATTTAACCCTCCAAACACAAGATACTATCGCTGAAAAATTATTTACAGAACACCTTTTTAAATCACTCTATGACCTCTGTTCAAACGCCGAACAACATTATCTAGTCGATTGTTATATTAGACACAAAACAGTCACAGAAATTGCTGCCAGTCATCATGTTAGCCGTCAAACAGCCTATAACTGGCGTAATAGCGTCGGTCGGAAAGTACTTTTAGTCATTGCTCAAATGAATCAAGAATAAATATCAGTATTTGCTTTACAAAATGGTTAACCGATTCTTTATTATCTATGTAAGGCGTCGCGGCACTTATCAAATATAGACACACAAAGGAGAACATATATGAGTAAAACTTGGGTAAAAACAAACGTTATCGTTGAGGGATTAAGTTCTGACGGCTCTGAACGTAAACGTTCATTCGCTAACATTACTGAAAATGCCTCTAACGAAGCTATTGCACAACTCGGCGCTACAGTTGCTTCATTAACTGGTGATAACACCGTTAAAATGACCATCCGCACAGAATCAAGTCTTTTAGCTTAATCAAACCTAAGGAGGAAATTATATGAAACAATTAGATTTAGCATTTAAAAATGAAGCGGGTAAAACGCGCCATATGAAATTACGTTACGTTAATACAGATTTAGATCCAGCAACCGTTAAGAAAGCCATGGATGACATTACAGGTTCTGATTTATTCCATCGTGATAACGAAAAAATGTTCGTAACCCCTATCTCAGCACAATTTGTTGAAACCATTGAAACACCAATCTACACAAACGATTTAGTTTAACCGTAAAAGCCAACTTAATTGTTGGCTTTTTTTGTACCCTCATAGCACCTATCAATTGCCTTTTAACATCATATTGGCTATTCTAAAATTTAGGGGGATTGTAATGAATAAAATAGAAGATAAAAAAATGACGTTTTTCACGGTTTTCTTGTTAGGAATTAACGGTATTATTGGATCGGGGATTTTCTTATTATCTGGTAAAATTTATAATGATATTGGACCACTCAGTATCTTTACAATTATCGCTGCAGCATTAGCAGTCACCATGATTGTGCTCTGTTACGCAACACTAGCAAGTAAATTTTCGGAAGATGGTGCGGCTTGGTTATATGCCTATAATGCATTCGGTAAATTTACTGGTTTTCAAGTTGGTATATTTACTTGGATATTAGGCGTAGTGACTTTGTCAGCCGAAATTGCTGCGTTACTAACTGTCTTAAAAATACTTTTTCCAGCATTACAACAAACGCTTATTTATGATGTTTCAGCAATTGCCTTAGTCATTATTCTAGGCATCATTAATTATTTTGGAACAGCTATTCTAGATTTCGCAGACAATCTGTCTTCTGCAGCTAAAGTATTTATCATGTTACTCTTTATTATTGTCGGTGCTTTCTTCATTAAGGATGCTCATTTTACGCCCATGATTCCGACTGATATTCACAGTAACACTCAGTTATTTACGAAATTTAATACAGCATTTGGTGTCATTTTTTATATGTATACTGGCTTTTCATTTTTACCGATTGCTGCTGCTAAAATGGATAATCCGGAAAAGAATATTCCGAAAGCACTATTAAGCGTTATTGCAACGGTGACTTTATTATATGTTTTACTTCAAACGGTTGCCGTGGGTATCCTTGGCCCTAACTTAGGATCGTACTCATTACCAATTGCTGCGGCATTCAAAAGTATCTTTGGTCAGTGGGGTTATATGATCATTATCATTGGGATGTTGATCTCTATTCTTGGGGTTGCCATCTCAGTATCATTCAATACACCTATTGTGGCTGCATCGCTAGCAAATGAACATCAGCTTTTACCAAAAATAATCGGTAAGCAAAGTAAACACAATACACCGGTTATCGCAATCATTGTGACATCTATCACAAGCATCCTCCTGCTACTTAGCGGTAGTTATTTATTCTTAGTATCATGCATTGTCTTTGCATCGTTTGTCCAATATGTACCAACAATTCTAGCAACATTTAAATTCAATAATGATCCAAATTTACCAAAAGGTTTCAAATTACCAGGTGGTCCAATTATTCCAAGCCTTGCATTAATTATCTCACTTTACTTACTGTTAAGTTTTAATTGGAAAATCATCTTATTCGGCGTTATCGTGTTAGTACTAGGGTGTTTACTCTACTGGTTTGATAACCGAAAAAAATAACCATTGATTTTGAAAGTTCAAAACCAATGGTTATTTTTCTATTAAATTTTGTAGATATTCATGACTTTCCAACATTTCGCGACAATCATTTTGATTTTCTAAATCAATTTCGTAAATAGTCGTTGCATTTGGATTAAGCAAAGGATATGCTAACTTCCAATCAATCTTGCCTTTTCCTAAAGTTAAACTATCATGAAATTTACCCATTGAATCGACTAAGTGATAATGGACGATATTTGGCATTAACCGTTTCAAACTCGCTTGTAAGTCAGTATTACTACCTGCTTGTTTAATAAAGGCATGCGATGTATCAAATGCTAAGCGATACCCTTTTTGTAGAATAAACTGATCCATCTCTTCAGACCCATAATAAAATAAATCAGAAATCGAATTCTCAAACATGACGTTATTTTGTCCATATTTTTGATAATAATCCATCCGATTAAATAACGCTGATTCCGCAACCTCAAAATTAGGATATTCAGCAATAATTGTTGGCGTTTGTCGATTATATGAACCATGAATGAGGGTTTGAATTGATTTATCTTTTGCGAGCTGAATCAATGTCTCAGTACTTTCTCTAACAAAACGATATAACCTAGGATCAGCTGTTTCGGAAACGGCTAATTCAACAGATTGTTCACCAACCTTCATTGGATGATGCATGACAATCTTCTTCGTAGTTGCCTTCACCTCATCAATCTCATCTGATAATCGTTTTAATCCATCTCCAGAAACATCAAATTCATTTAGATAGAATTCAAAAATATCTGGATTATGTTGTAACCGATCATGGAGTTGAATTGGGTCAGTTCCCGCCTTTAATCCTAATGGTATTGTCATTTGAATCATCTCCTTGGTACTATGTTAGCATTAAATTGGGTGAAAATAAAAAGGAGTGACTTCTAATGATTCAATTTCTCAAATCACTAGAAAACTCCCCTTTTCTATACTTCAATTTTAGCCATAAATTCATGTAAAGCATCTTGCCAACTTGGTACTTCAAATCCCGTTGCTTTAACTTTACTCAAATCCATAACTGAATGTCTAGGTCGGTATGCCTTTTGTGGATATTCTTCAGACGTTACTGGACTTATTTCAACTACTTCATCCTTTAAAATCTCACTAGCAAATTCATACCAAGTACATGAATTATCATTAGAAAGCTGATATAACCCATAAGGAATATTTTTTTGAACTGCATATAACATAAAATCAGCCAGCGTTCTAGTCCAAGTTGGCCGTCCAACCTGATCACTAACAACAGTCAGATGATCATGAGTTTTAGCTAAGTTTAGCATCGTATAGACGAAGTTCTTTCCATATTCGCCAAAAACCCATGATGTACGGATAATATAATACTTACTCATTATTTTAGCAACGGCTTCTTCTCCAGCTAACTTCGTCCGACCATATTCATTTTTAGGCGCAGTGGGTGTTTTTTCTGTATACATTTGATCATTAGTCCCATCAAATACATAATCAGTACTAATGTAAACTAACGTAGCACCCACAGATTCTGCTGCTGTGGCAATATTCTGAGTACCTATAACATTAACTTGTTCATTAATAGCTTTACCAGGTTCTTCTTCAGCATTATCAACAGCTGTATAAGCTGCACAGTGGTAGACAATTTCTGGGCGATTATCTAAAAAATAATTATTAACTGCTTTTGAGTCAGTAATATCTAAATCTTTAGAACCAGTTCCTGTATATACAATCTTTTTTTCATCTAATAAATGACTTAATTCTGTTCCTAATTGACCATTTACACCCGTAATTAATATTTTCATAATTAGCTCCTTCAAAAAAAGAATGGACTTAAGTCCATTCTTAGTTATTATTGTCCATTTTTTGCATAATTTGCTTCAACTGCATCTTTCTCAGCTTTCCACCAATTTTCATTATTTCGGTACCAATCAATCGTATCTTGTAATCCTGATTTAAAATCAGTAAATTCAGGATTCCAACCAAGCTCTTCACGTAATTTTGATGAATCAATAGCATATCGTAAATCGTGTCCTGGGCGATCTTTAACGACATCATAAGCATCTTTAGGTTGACCCATTAATTCTAAAATCAACTCCAAAACAGCCTTATTATCTTGTTCACCATCCGCACCAATCAAATAAGTTTCACCAATACGACCCTTATTTAAAATAGCCCAGACAGCACTTGAATGATCATTAGTATGAATCCAATCGCGAACATTTTTACCAGAACCATATAACTTAGGCCGGATTCCACTCAAAACATTAGTAATCTGTCTTGGAATAAACTTCTCAATATGTTGGTATGGTCCATAATTATTGGAACAATTTGAAATTGTTGCCTGTAAATTGAATGAACGCACCCATGCACGAACTAATAAATCTGATCCAGCCTTTGTTGATGAATATGGACTGCTTGGATTATAACGTGTTTCAGGTGTGAATTTTTCACCTTCACCTTCCCCATGACCGGGTAAATCTTCGCGTAATGGTAAGTCTCCATACACTTCATCAGTTGAAACATGATGGTAGCGGACATTGTATTTACGACAAGCTTCTAGCAATGTATATGTTCCGATAATATTAGTTTGAATAAAAGGTGATGGATCTTTTAAAGAATTATCATTGTGACTTTCTGCAGCGTAATGTACTACCGCATCTGTTTTGCTAACAAGTTCATCAACTAGTTTAGCGTCAGTAATATCTCCCACTACTAGCTCAACACGATCAGCAGGTAGTCCAGCTAAATTTTCTTTATTTCCTGCATAAGTTAATTTATCTAACACGGTAATGTGAACATCTGGGTGGTTATTAACCACATAATGGACAAAATTAGAACCAATAAATCCGGCCCCACCTGTTACAATAATATTTTTCATTTAAAAACACCTCTCCTATTTAGATTTCTCCATACACAAACGGATTGTCTTTTTCAAACTCTGTAAACGTTGGTTGTGCAGCATCTTTTTCAGATGTAATTGCTTGGTCAAAATCAATAGGCCAATCAATATTTAGTTCAGGAGTTTTAAATGAAATCCCACCATCTGCTGCTGCATTGTAGTAACCATCACATTTATAAAGGAAATTAACATCATCTGTTAATGTTACAAATCCATGGGCATACCCTTTAGGAACTAATAATTGGCGATGGTTACTTGCAGAAAGAATATATCCTTCCCACTGTTTATAAGTAGGTGAACCTTTTCGAACATCGACAATAACATCTAGTACTGCCCCTGTCACGACCCGAATTAATTTAGTTTGTGCAGCTTCTCCACGTTGAAAATGAAGTCCTCTTAAAACGCCAGCTTGTGTTGATAATGAATGATTATCTTGGATAAAATCAATATCTATTCCAGCTTCTTTGAAATCTTTGTCTGAATATGACTCCGTAAAAAAGCCGCGATTATCACCAAATACTGCTGGTTCAATAATCTTAACATCTTGTAACTTTGTTGTTGATACTTTTAATTTACCCATTACTTTTTATCCTCTTCTTCTGCGATACGTAACATGTACTGTCCATAATCATTTTTTTTGAGTGGTTGTGCTAGATCAATTAATTGTTCGCGTGAAATATAACCCATTCGATAGGCGATTTCCTCTAAATTAGCTACTTGCATATTTTGCATTCTTTGAACAGTTTCAATAAACTGCCCTGCTTCAAGTAAACTTGCATGTGTCCCTGTATCAAGCCAAGCAAATCCACGTCCCATAATTTCAACATGTAGTCTTCCTTTTTCAAGATAGACCTTGTTAACATCCGTAATTTCAAGTTCGCCACGTGGTGACGGCTTAATATTTTTTGCTATATCAACAACTGAATTATCATAAAAGTATAAGCCTGTTACTGCAAAATTACTTTTAGGGTGATCCGGTTTTTCAACAATCGAAATTGCTTTATGGCTCTCATCAAATTCAACAACACCAAAACGCTCGGGATCACGCACTTGATAACCAAATACGGTAGCCCCCTCAGTTTGATTTGCAGCCCGTTCAAGCATCTTAGTCATACCTGGACCATAATAAATATTATCACCTAAGATGAGCGCAACGCTATCATTACCAATGAAATCAGCACCAATAATGAATGCTTCTGCTAATCCATCTGGTGTAGGTTGAACGGCATACTCTAAATTAATGCCTAATTCAGAACCGTTGCCCAATAATTCTTGAAAACGTGGCGTATCTTCAGGAGTAGAAATAATTAGAATATCCTTGATACCTGCCAACATTAATGTTGATATTGGATAATAGATCATTGGTTTATCATAAATCGGCATCAGCTGTTTACTTGATGCACGTGTCAATGGATATAAACGAGTCCCACTACCTCCGGCTAAAACTATTCCCTTCATACACTTTTCCTCCTAAAATATTCTAATTAATTTTTGTAAATGGTAGCTACAATAACTACTTAACACAGCTTTTAAAAATAAAAATCATTATTTATTTAATATCCTTCTTAAAACCAATTTTTTAACATAATTTGTTTCGTCATATCTAATAAATAAGAAATAGAATAATGTACTTGCTAGAATAAATACAACAGCAGATGCTATCAAAATACTGAAAATCCCTTGAATTACAATAATTTTTAGTAAATACGAAATTATTCCTAATTCTATTCCAATTATTCCCATATAACCAAAATATTTAAGATAATATTTTTTCATACTACGTTTGAATCCATATTTGAATAAGATAAGTGGTTCCCACCATAAATTAATTCCAATATTACTTACTATTGTACCAATTAATATACCATTAATGCCGAGATTTGTTGTCATTAACAAAAGAATTGAAACTATCATATTAACTACAGCTTCAAGTAGTGATTTATATCTCATTGGCCAAAATAATCCACGTGCACCAATAAAATTTAATACAGTCTGTCTAAATTGAACAAGTACAAAATTTATAACAATAAGTAACACGGTAAAGTTCGATAAGACGTAATTTGATCCTATCCAAAATTTAATAAAAGATTCAATAACTGCGTATAACGTTATAGCAATAACTGATGTAATACCGGCATTTATATACATATAACGATAAAACACAACTTCTTGATAATCTTCATCCTCCGTTACTCCTAGATTACCTAATCCAGCTGTGACAGCAGAGATACTTTGTGTCAACACACTGGAAATACTATTTACAATCAGCATATAATTAGAATATATTCCTACTAATCTAACGCCTAAAAATGCCGATATTAATATATTATCCGTTCCAAAAACTAATATAGTACCAATTTTTGAAGAAACAGTCCCAAATATATTTTTCTTCATATAGTTGATGACTTTAGGATTTACTTTAACAGTTTTCATTTCGGAAAGAAATTCAAATTCCCTATCAACAAGTTTTGAAATTCTCAAGTTAGATAACAATGTTATAATTATTTGGATTACTAAGTACCAAACATATTGTCTAAATAAAAGTAAAAAGATAATTTGTAATACTGTCTGCATTATCGTAAAAATTAATCTATTTAAACTATCCTTATATCCTTCTTGATTTGCAATTAATAAGGAACGTTTATACGTAAAAAAGTAACTAACAACCGTATTTAATAAAAATAGTACAAACATAACTCGCGGAAATGGTACAGGACTACCGCCCTTCATTAAAATAGTTATAAATGGAGTAAATGCTAAACCCATAATCAAAATTACGATACCAATCACATTATACACTTTTCTAAATAAATTCATGACACCAGCAATTTCACCATGATTACTAGTAGCAAGAGGATCGTACAGTGAGTACGTTATCGCCCCACCAATCCCTAATTCAGCAAAGGATAGAAAACTCAACACATTAGCATATAGCCCATTGATTCCCATGTAATCGGCACCAAGAGTTTTAATAAATACTGTCTGCAATGCAAACTTCAAAACTAACATTATTACTTGCGATAGTGCAGCGATTGATGTATTTTTAGCTGCTATACCAGTTCGAGAATTATTATTCATACATCACACTTACCCTCATCTGTTAAGTTCTTGTACACGTTTAATTTCTGTTTTAATTTTATCCGTGTACTTTAACATGCCGTTATCATAGACATCATTAATATCGTGCTTCTTAAAATCAAGATAACTACGTTCTTTTATATCATTACTTTGATCAGCATATCCTCTTTTTACTTTATTCTCGAATTCTTCAAGTGATTTTGCATAGTAATGATTAACCCTCACGTGTTCCCTTGATACAATTTTAGGTCTTTTTTCATTTGTCCATGGATATCCCCATAACCTATTTCCGTTTTCATCAGTCGTTTTACCGGCCACATCATACCAATGTGGTATTCTCATATCAATTACTAATCTAGGATTTACGATAGGTTTTGAATCTAAAATAATATCATTTTTTGATCTATTTAAAAATGTCTCAGTAACTAATCCATTTGATTTTTTAATCAAATTAGATGAGCCGAACATCACCCAACCAATTTCAATTTGAGCAACGTTTTCACTAAATTCATTTAAAAAAGAATCAATATTTTTTTCATCAATTAATACTAAATATTCATCTAAATCTAGTGTTAATAGCCATTTTGTTTCTGTCTTACAGCGCTCGACAGCATCCAGATATGCTGGTATTTGTTGCTTATCACCCGGAAAATAGATATATTCAACCACTTTACTTTTAATATACGGTTCTAAAATTTCTTTTAAATTATCAGTAGATTCGTTATCATAAATATAAAATTTTGATATACCAATAATTTTATGATATTCAATCCATTCTTGAACGTATAGTGCTTCATTTTTAATAATTGCCACTAATGACACGCTATTAATAAAATCAGTTTTTTCTTCAATTATTTTTACTTGTTTATACCTTTTATTTCCGTAGTTCATCTTATTTTTCATATACTTTATCATATTATATGCCGTAATAAAATTACGCCTAAAACTTTTTTTTATTAAATTGATAGTAACCACCTAATCACTCTCTATTAAACAAACCATATAATTATTCTTTGTGCTGTTGTATTAATTAAACTATGAAATTTATGATACAAAGAATATCTTTTAAAGATATTCTTTGTATCATAAAACTTATATGTATCTTCTAGCATTTTTTTTTCAGTATCATTTTTAATGATATTAGAAAATCTTTCATACAGAACAATATTTTCCTTTTTAATCCGACCTAATTGTTTATATCTTATTTTTAATCTACGAAAAACTTCATACAAGTGTACATTACTCTTACCAATTCCGATGACGTTATTTTCATGTTGTCTATAGTAAACCGTTACTTTATCAATGTACGTTAAATTCCCACTTGCTGAGCTGATTTTAGCAATAATTGAATCATGCATTGTTACATTTTCAATATCTTCATCTGTTAACATAAGTACTTCATCTCTTAGTTTCTTATTAATTGCTAATGCCGCTCCGGTTACTTTAAAATTGAATAATAAATCATTCAATGAATGATTATAATTTTCGCCTACTAACATTTTAGACATTTTAATATTTGTTGAAACAGCCTTTTTATCAGCAATCATAAGATCTGAAAATATAGCTTGTGTTATTTTATTGTCTAACAAATCAAATTTATCCATAAATTGCATTATTTTATCTGAAACCCAAACATCATCTTGATCAGAAAAAAAATAGTAATCAGCATCGACAACCCTAAGTAATTCAAAAAAGGAACGTTTAACACCCATATTTCCGCTTGAATAAATTATTTTTAACAAATTTTTATTTTCGTATCTTTTTAAAATATCTATTGTATTATCTGTTGAACCATCATCTCTAACATAAATCTGTATGTTATCTTCATTTTTATATTTTTGCTCAATAATACTATTTAATTGTTCCTCGACGTACTTTTCGCCATTATACGTTGACATAATCACAGCTATATTTTTCAAAAATTTACTCCTTAATTACTTTTCTTTAAACGACAATGCTAAAGCGATTTCCAATGTACTAAATATGGAATACTGTCAACAAATTCTTGTGGTACTAACACTCCATAAAACGCTATAACAGCTAATAAGAGTATCCCCACCATCATTAAATCAATCTTTAATAATATTCTACTATCAATCTCATCTTTATGCTCCCTAATTAGCGCGTATGCAATTATAATTGGTGCGAAAGAGTTACGTTGGAACCGTTGATATTGTATCGACATAACTAAAAATGGGAGTGCTACAAGACCAGTTAACGAAATTAAGAATAACAATTTCAATTTATTTTTAATCTCAGTTGATAGGCTATTAATTTTCAAAAAATAATATCCAAGTCCTAACATTGAAAAATATGATAAAGCTATTTCTATAAGCATTATTTTTGATGAACCAGCAGCATAACTTGTGTTCAGTTTATCAAACAATTGTGTCCTAGATGAATGCAATGAAACTTTCGTTATTATATTTTTCAATAAACCACTTAAACCTGGAATAAATTGTACAATTGTTAAAATTACAAAAAAACCAATAATTAATTGTACAAAAATTTTCACATATTTTTCGCTCAAAAAGCTTAAGGGAATTATTATTAAAAATATATATCCAGATGAATGCATTGATGCGCTCAATAAGATTAATCCGATGGCAATAATAATATTTTTTACATTTTTTTTCTGTAAAAAACTTAGCCCTAATAGAGCAATAGAAATCATAAAAAAATTACGTGCCTGTGTTGCCTCATTAAAAAAAGGAAAAATTGCAAAAACCCAAACAAAAGATCCTAAATTCTTTGTAAATCTTAATATTGCAACTGTCAAAATAATAAAACTAACAATAAATAATATTAATCTAAAATCAGCATATGTCACTCCGTTTGCCGCAAAAATTCGAGAAAGCCACATATAGCCCCACTCAAATTGGTGATTATATGGTGCTAAAGAACTATTATCATAATTAATAAGATAACTAGGATAATCGGTCGTCGTCATCTTACTAGCAGCACCCGCTAGCCATGCTAATATTCCGATTCCAATGAACGGAATGATATTATTTTTTTTACCATGAACATGATCCAAAAAGAAATTGGTTACTATTGCAAATAAATATGTCATATAAACTCCTAGATAGTCATTTCTTAAACAATTAATGAAATTTGCTTATGCTGTATTCCATTTTTAATTAAATTTTATGTAAATACTAACATTATTTTTTGAATAACCTTAATATTTCCTCCAAATAGAGTAAGGTATTGTGACCGTGAATATTGGTAAAAAAACCATTCTTTTTGCCAAATATTATGGCTTCGATACCCTTCTTTTCTACAAAATATTTCAACATAGTAATTCTTTTTTTTATTTTAATAGGCGAATTTGAAAATTGTAGTTCTAATTCATTAACCAATTTGGAAAATCGATCAAATTTAACTTTATATTTTTTTAAATCAATTAACTTACTTTTTATAATTGTACTTTTTTTATGTGCATCGGCACCTCTTGTAATATTAAATGAATGCATTCTATGACCATCAGTCGCACTATCTATATATCCAATCCCATCATATAATCCAGCAACTAATGCAAGCCATGCATCATGATTAACTGCTTCTATCGGGATGTTTTTTGAAATTTCTAATAAGTTACGATTAATAATCATCGTATTACCCATTAACCAGTTATGTAGAAAAATACGTTGATATGTTGGTTTATTTTTCTTTTCTACACCACTGTAGTTCACACTTCCGTCCCCCACTACTTCAAAAAACTCGTCATAATTCGTATATACAAGCTTAGGCAGTACTTTTTCGTTAGGCAGGTGTCTAATTTCATTTAATGATATCTCAATTTTATTTGTATACCATACATCATCCTGATCTGAGAACATAACATATTCATACTGGTCTGGAACGTTATTCATTAAAATTTCAAAATTTCCTAATTGGCCCTTTTCATTAATATTTAGCGAGCTATCTAGTATCGTTATTTTAGGATCTCTTTTAAAATTATCTAAAATTTTACTGGTATTATCTTTCGAAAAATCATCTCTAATAAATAGGTGCCAATTCCCATATGATTGATTCTTAATACTTTCAATTTGCTCCATTAAAAATTTTTCACCATTGTAGGTAGCCATTAAAATTGCAACGTCACTCATAATTAGATCCTCCTAATTAGCTAAAGTGTTCAGCGAATATTTTTCTTAATTGTTCTTTCGTTTCTGAAAGGCTCTCCAATGGTAACGATATGTCGTTTATAACAACTATTTTTGCCTTGGATTTTAAGGCGCGCTTTATTTTTGAAAAATCTCCATCTTCTGGCAACTTCTCAAACTTTCCAAACGAAAATCTACGTGGTTCAAAATTCCCTTTTGAAAGTTGCCAATCGCGTGCCAACCAAATATTTACATCATTTCTAGTACGAAAACGATTTTTACTAAGTTCGGCTAACAAAGCTGGTTCTTTTTGATATATTTCTTTAAATGTACTTTTCAATAAACTACTAGGCAAATGCGGTTCATACCATCCCAGAACAGACCTATATGGTAAAACTAAGAAATTTCTTACATTTTGAAACCCGTATTGCCAATTAAATATTTTAAAGAAATTCTTCTTCAAAATATTATTTTTTGAGAACCACTTATTAATAATAAGTATATTATTAAAAGGTATTAACGAAAATTCTTCCGACGGTTGAATAAGTCCCATTAATCCTACATCCTTAGGAGTCCCATCTTGAGAAAAGAAATCTGTTGGATCTACCTTGTTAGTTATAAACGTATCGTCATTAAATACGATAAAATGTTCCGATAAATTTTTAATTCTTGGAATATTCATTTCAATGACATTCGAATTAAAAGTAGGTAAATATTCTTCAGGAATAAAATCAGAATGATCAACAATTGTTAGATTTTTCATGTCCAATGGAAACTTCGGAACTTGTTTGTCGGTAATTAAAAAAATATGGTTTACCCATGGTGCAAATTTTTTTACACCTTCAAACCACCATTTAAAAATATCATAATCTCTGAAACGTTCATCCGCATTTAAATTTTTGTTTCCCGCGTACTTATTTTTTTTATTCCGCCAGATATCATCATTTCCATCAACCCATGTCACTACAAAATCAATTTTAAAATTATCACTCATGACTAAGTTCTCCTTAATATTTATTAGTGATTTTAATATTCAGATAAAAAGTGTTAATCTATTTTCAATCTTATATTTAGAGCCAAATTCTTCGTATTCTAGCCTTAAGCTCCCCATTAAATAATTGCTTAATATAATATTGGAAATATCTGCGGATACCATTAGGCCATTTTCCTTCATTATATTTCTTTATATTTTCAATAGACAACTTTTCATCTGTTATAAACTTATTAGGTACAATTAAAAAGCTATGGTCATCATTTGATATTTCAACATCAACTTGCATTTTTCTTTTTTGTAAATGAATATATTCTATCTTTTTAGTTTTAATTTTTCCGTTATCAATATAATTCATTACTAGTTCCCCATCATGCCATCTAAACACTTGATATTGTTTTCCCTCAGAAATATCAAGTGTTATAAATCGAAATGCTTTTACCCAAATATCAGCATAATAGACCTTTTCTTTATATGGATCATATATTCTCATATCTGTGTCGGGCATAAATTTTGCAGTTCCCCAAATTTCATCAAAGTGAGTTGCGTCATCAGTTGTAAATGCCTGCTTATAATTGTACGTCCCTTTTTTATGATGATCAATTTTATATGCATTATTAATTTGATTATTATTTCTATACATTTGAAAATGTCCACGAGTATTTATTTTGTCATATTTTTTTAGTATATCCTCAGATAAAAATTTTTTTAAATCTCCAAATATAGTATCAATATCCACAAATCCCCACCAATCATATCCCGAGATGTCTTCCTCAAATATTTCACCGTAAGCCGGTTTGTAGTCATTCAACTTATACGGATTATTAATTTTTATAGGAAATGTATAATGTGATCTTATTTTCGCTTGAATATCTTTAAAGTTGACTATTTTTATTTTAACATTCGGTATGGTTGTAGATATATTTTGATCAGTATATATTAGAAAATCTATCTCATTATTATATTCCGCTGATTTTAACCATAAATCAAAATAATTTGGTAATTCTCCAAAATATATAGCTATCAATACTATTTTTGTGTTTTTAATCATTGCGAATCCTTTCAATTTATAGACAACATCGCATAATTTAAATTTTAGAATATAAACTATACATAATTTCATTTACATTCTTAATACTATATTTTTTTGATACTTCAATATTGTTTTTAACAATTTTTTCGTATTCTTTATCATTGATGCCTAGTAAATTTTCTATAGCTTTCACAAACTGGGAAATATCAGTAGGATCATCCACTACACACCCGCTGATACCATTTTCTGTGTAATCTTTGATCCCCCCTAAGTAAGTACTTACTAATGGAAGACCAGTAGCCATAGCTTCTAATCCCGCTAGTCCTAATCCTTCTCGTTTAGATGGAAAAAGAGAAAAATCTGCTATATCTAAATATTGTTTAATATTTTCAGAATAACCTGTAAAAATAATCTTTTCTTCTAATCCATACTCTTTCACTTTTTTTTCTAATAAATCTCTTTGATCTCCAACACCGCATATAATATATGTAATATCAATTTTATCTTTCAATTTATTTACTGCTTCTATTCCCACAATATGATTTTTCCGCTTAGATAATTCACCTACAGAAATCATCACTTTACTATTCTTACTTATCTTTAAATCAGTTTTCAATTCATCGATATTAGTTGATTGTTCTCGTAATTGTTCCCATTTTATTCCAACGCCAGGCACATGTAAAACTTCTTTTATACCAAAAGATTTTCCAATTGAGTAATCTTCATTGTTGATTGTTATTAAAATATCCGTATATTTAGATAAGTAACGTTCTATAGGATAAAATAATATCCAATCTTTTTTCGGCCCGCCCTTAAAGAACTGAAAGCCATGTGCCGTATAAACAATTTTAGTTTCTTTATTATTTTTAAAAACTAATCTAGTTAATACACTTCCCATCGGTGAATGGCAATGCACAAAATTATAGGTAGTTGTACTTGCTAATTTTTCAAGCTGATTATATGCTTTTTTATTTGCTTTTATTGAACCAATTCCTCTTAAAAAGTCAATTTGATGACAAATTATATTTTTTCCTTCAAGCTTCTTTTTTAAGGAATTAGCCATATCATCTGGTATAGTTCCAGCGGAATAAAAGTTAGTTGCAACTTCCACATTATATCCTAATTCTTGTAATATTCTGATATTATCCATATTAAATTGTTCAATCATTGAAGCAACCGACGCAACGATTAAAACTTTTTTCATTTCTTATCCTCCATTAAAATTTTCGTTATCGTATTTTCTAATGTAAGTCCTAATGTATATTCGAAAGAGCACTCGCTAATTTTTTTATCATAAACTTTACTACCATATATTTTATTAAAAACACGAAACTTCCTTGATAATAGAGAAATAAGCGGATTAAAAATAGAGATAAAGTATACTTTCTTTCTTAATAATTTCCTTGTTACTTTGATTACATCGCTTGTAGAAACATATTCTTTATTTTGAGGGAAATAAAGGCCTGATGCATCATTAATAATTATCTGTTTGATAAATTCTGTTAATACATCTACATAAATCATACTTCGTTCATTGTTAATACTTGGGAAAATCAGGGATTTCTCAGCTAACTTCAGTAGCCTTGGAAAATTACCCTTACTATTCGGTCCGTAAACCATCGGAGTTCTGATAACAACCGTTTTAAAGTTATCGTCTGCTAATTTTTGAATTTCTACATCTGCCTGTAGCTTACTATCACCATAAAAATCAATTGGGTTCATTATTGTCTCTCGAGTAATTATATTAGTATTTTGTAGTCCATTTTTTTCACCATATACTATCATACTTGATAAAAAAATAAATTGTTTCACTCCCTCAGATTTAGCTTTTTTAGCCAAATTAATTGCGAGATCTCTATTTACTTTATAATATTGATCCTCCATACTCGGATCCGAAGATACATGTGCAATACCCGCAACATTAAGTACTACATCATATAGACCAAAATTTTTTCCTCTCCATTTATCATCTCGAACGCTCATCATATCAACTGATATATCTTCCGATTCTGATTTATTAATCCAGCTTTTAAATGCCCCTCCAATATAACTATGTGCACCGGTTATCAAAACTCGTTTAGTCATCACTCTTACCTTCCTTTACACCATCACTCTTTAAAACTGATGTAATTGTTCCAAAAAAAATTTTTAAATCTTCTGAAAAAGATAAAAGTTGCACGTAATCACCATCAATTTTTGATTTCTCAGCAATAGATAATTCATCTCTCCCACTAATTTGTGCTAATCCAGTTAACCCTGGGTAAACGTTATTAGCGCCGTACTTTTCACGTTCGTTAATTAAATCTTCTTGACTCCAAAGTGCTGGTCGAGGACCAACGATACTCATCTTACCTGTTAAAATATTAATAATTTGTGGTAATTCGTCAAGACTCGTTTTTCGTAAAATTTTACCCGAGCGAGTAATGAAAGCATCCGGATCTTTCAATAAGTGAGTAGGTACATCAGGTGTATCAGTTCTCATCGTCCTAAATTTTAAAATACCAAAGTAGGTTTTATTAATACTTACCCGCTTTTGTACAAAGAAAATAGGGCCTTTCGAATCGACTTTAACAATAATTGCGATAATTAAAAAAATAGGCGATAAAAGTACAAGGCCTACTAAAGAAATAACAAAATCAATTGTTCTTTTAAAATATTTTTTATACATTAACGCATACCTTCCGAATCAATTGAGGGTTCACCATTATGAGTATGTGCATATCTAATAACTTCTTTTTTCAAAGCAGTACCAGTTAACGGCTCTACACTCTTAACAAAACTCATAATTTCATCAATCTTGTATGGTGTTACTTTACCCAAGAAAATTTTTTCAAATACTTGCTCTTGCTGTTTTTCACTACTTACTAATAATTCTTCATACAGTTTCTCTCCAGGTCTCATACCTGACTCAACAATATCAATATCGTTTTCAGTATATCCACTTAATTTAATCATTTTTCGTGCTAAATCAACAATTTTAACCGGTTTACCCATATCTAAGATAAATAGTTCTCCACCTTTAGATAGCGTCCCCGCTTGAATCACTAAACGGCTAGCTTCAGGAATTGTCATAAAGAATCTTGTCATTCTAAGATCAGTAACAGTAACTGGTCCACCTTTAGCTATCTGTTTCTTAAACAGTGGTACAACACTACCACGGCTACCAAGAACATTACCAAAACGAACAACGGCGAATTTTGTATGACCTGGTTCATTCAAACTAGTTACAATCATTTCAGCGAGACGTTTCGTTGCCCCCATAATATTAGGCGGATTTACTGCTTTATCAGTTGAAATCATTACAAATGATTTCACATTTGCAGACTTAGCAGCTTCAGCAACATTTTTCGTACCATAAACATTATTTTTAATGGCTTCAGTTGGGTTAGCTTCCATTAATGGTACATGTTTGTGTGCTGCAGCATGATAGACTATTTCTGGTTTATATTGTGCCATTAAGTCAAAAATATGTGCCCGGTCTTGAACATCCGCAATAATCGGCACAATTTCAATTTTCCCAGCATAAAGATTTTTTAATTCTTGATGAATCAAATAAATTGAATTTTCTCCATGTCCTAGTAAAATTAGTCGTTTAGGACCAAATTTGCTAACCTGTCGACAAATTTCTGAACCAATAGAGCCACCCGCTCCTGTAACTAAAATTGTTTTACCATATATTTTGCTTTCAATCTTAGCCATATCAAGTTTAATCTCTTGTCGACCCAGTAAATCAACAACGTCAATCTCATGCATTTTTCTAGAATCACTATTGTCTTCTAACATATCTTCAAAACTTGACATGCGATTAATTTTAACTTTTAGAGGATTTAAAATATCTAACAAGTCCTCGTAATTATGGGGACTTAATGAAGGAATAGCAATTGAGACCTGTTCAACATCGTATTCTTCGACAATCATTGGAATTTCTTGGAAAGTTCCCAAAACTTTCTTACCCATCATCCACATTTTTTGTTTTTGAATATCATTATCGACGTATCCAATAACATTCAAGTCGGCATTATCTCTTTGTATTCTTTCCATTAAAGCTTCTGCGCCATCCCCTGCACCGACTATTAATGTTGTAATTAATGTTTCTGATTCTTCATTATTAAAGATATTTTCAACAAGATAGCGCCATGCAAATCGGCTGCCACCAATAAAAAGGAGGGCCAGTAAATAAGTTAATATTCCAAAACGAATACTATAATTTGAACTTATGAAAAAATAACTAATATTACTAATAACTGCTGTAATTGTTATTGCAATAAAAATTGCAATTATTTCTTTAAAGCTAGCATACCTATTAATTTTAGAAAAGAGGTTTAATGAGTATCCAATTATTAGGTATAAAATCAAACATATACACCCAAATTCCAATAAATCAGAGTTACTAAAACTAATATACGGCCCTAAAAATAACCTCGATAATGAAATTGAAACTACCCAAATCAAACTATCCAATCCAGTTAAAACAACCTGTTTACTTTTCCTAGTCACCTATAATCCCTGCTTCCTTAAATTATCCTACGTCTACTTAATTATTATTTATAATAGCCATAATACCCACCATAATAACCTGACTCATCACTACCTGAAACATCATTCAAAATCGTCCCAATGATTCTTGCATGAACGGTATCTAATAATTCTTTTGCTTTCAAAACGGCACCTTTATTTGCCACACCTTGTCTCACAACTAAAATTGTACCATCAACTTTTGTTGCAACAATTTGTGCATCTGTTACAGAAATTAATGGTGGTGTATCGATGATAACCATATCCATTTGTTCAGCGACAGCTGTAATTAAAGAATCCATCCGTTTTGTATTCAATAATTCTGAAGGGTTCGGTGGAGTAGGACCTGCAGGCATAACATATAAATTTTCAATTGGTGTTTCTTCAACTGCTTTTGCAACATCAATACTTTTTTCAGTCAAACAATTTGTAAGCCCGGTTTCATTACTCAAACCAAAAGTTTGATGCGCAGTTGGTCTACGCATATCGGCATCAATTAACAATACTTTCAGTCCTTGATTAGCATATGTTACAGCAAGATTAGTTATAACTGTTGACTTGCCTTCTGATGGACCTGATGATGTCGCCATAATAACTTTCATTTCTTTATCAACACTTGAAAATTGGATATTCGTACGTACAGTCCTAAATTGTTCTGCAATCGTTGATGTTGGTTGAGTAACAGTAATTAATCCAACACCGTTATCAATACTATCAGTTGATAACTTTTTATCTTTTTTTAATAAACTCATCATTCAATAACCCCTTATCTATTTTAATTAGTATGCTTTCTTTTTCTTGGTGTTGATTGTCCAAAAAGTCCTTGACTCTTATTAGTTTCGTCAATATGGTTAATCATACCTAAGTTTGAAAGACCAAGATCTGTCAAAAAATCAGCGTTTTTAACTGTTTTATCAAAAAGTTCTATTGCGAATGCAATCCCAATTCCGATAAGCCCCCCTAGTAACAGACCTATTAATACATTCATCTTTTTATTAGGTGATACTGCATTAGGTTTTGCAACTGCATCAGCAACAATTGTTACATTATTAACTTTCATCACTTTTTTTATTTTATTTTTAAACGTATCAGCAACAGAGTTTGCAATATCAGCCGCGCGATATGCATTAGTATCTTTAACAGTTACACTAAAAACCTGTGAATTTTCTTGATTTGATATACTTATCTGATTTTTTAAATCATCACTCGTACCAACGAAATTATCTTTTTTAGCAATTTCTTTTCTCACAGGATCTAGTACAATTTTATTTTGAATAATGTCTTTATACGTATTAATCATTTGGACATCTGCTTGCTGTGTATTGTAAGCAGCCCCTACATTATTGGCAGTTTCTGTTCTATTAACTAATATTTGAACAGTCGAGTTATATTTTGGCGTCATAAAGAACATGGTTACAAAAAATGCTAATAGTGCCCCCGCAATTATTAACCCAATAATTAATTTAAGATGTTTCTTTAAAATGCTAAAAACTTGTTCAAGATTGATTGTCTCTTCCATTGATATAATTCTCCTAGTCTAAGTCTAATTGTTTTCTGATCATGTTGGATACTTTCGTTACTTGTGCTGATGGAACAACTTCATACGACACACCATTTATCATTTGTGATTGTCCTTGAAGTTGAACATCTTTAATTGTGCCTATAGCACTACGATACTGAGTCACTATTTTTTTCATATCAGAAAATTTCAAATTTGTTTTCATATTGCTCTCAAGTACACTCAAAATTGCTTGATAATTTGTGACACCATCAATAGAAGCTATTTTTTTACCTAATTCAGTCACAACCGAGCGTTGTCTTTTTTGACGCCCGTAATCACCATTAGGATCAGAATGTCTCATTCTAGAAAAGTCTAAAACATTACTTTCAGTTAACTCAATATCACCTTTTACGTATTGATGCCTTCCCGCTGAAAAAGCAAATGGATTATTGACCGTAATTGGACCAACGGCACCCGTTAATTCTTCCAGGCCCTTCATATTCATCTGAACATAGTAATCAATTGGAATATTTAAATAGTTTTGAATAGTATCCATCGCTAAGGAAACATCCCCATAAGCATATGCAGCATTTAATTTATTATCTGTCCCGTGACCTGTAATCGGAATCTTCGTATCACGAGGTAAACTCGTTAATGTCGTCAAGTTTGTTTTAGGATTAATTGTCGCAACCATCATTGTATCCGATCGACCTTGATCTGTTCTCCCATCTTCGCCCGTATCAACACCCAAAATTAAAACTGAGAAAGGCGCCTCTTTATCAAGAGAGACACTCCCGGTTGTTCGTTTACTTTTAACATTTACTTTTTGATATGTATTATCTACAACGTCTTTTGCATCTAGATAAACCTTCGCCATCAACACACCACCAATAACCAATAGTGCGGCAACGACGATTCCGACACCAATCCCCCATTTTTTCAGTGTACTCATTTTTTTCTTTTTATGATGATGCTTCTTGTGGCTACCTTGGTGTTTAATATTATCTTCACTCATAATTAATTACCCCTAAATTTTTTAGATGTATACAATGACACAATAATTTATTATACATGTTACCAGACTTAAATGAAACTTAAAATCGTTTGTCTAATCATTGTTTAATCTTATTGTCAACTGATATGATATTCTAAACATTTTGACCACGCTTTCAAAGTTGTAGTGCTCTACACTTTTAATTATACGTTATATTTAAAAGTATTATATTTCATTTTTAATACAGAAAAAGAACATCATTAATTATGTTCTCTTTTTGAAGTCCCTATTACTTGTTAAAACTATATCATAACTTAATTTCTTTTTTATAATCAGTGATTTTTATAAAAACAGCACTAACGCAACTAATTATCCAAGTGGCTAGAACGATGATTAAACTAATTCTTGTTATTATTTTCGTATGATAACCAATGACTAACCTATTTGTACCTATTTTAGTTGCTTTAACGGTTGGACTACCCATAGTTGACAAGGTCATTTTTTTAGGATCAAGGCTATTACCATTTAATTGAACAGTTGAATTATTATAGACTATCGCGGGTAAAGAAATCTCATTTCCTTTTTTTGTTGCGTTCCAACTCAGACTTAACTTTCCTTCACTATTAATCGTTTTACTTACTTCATCTTTATTTTTTTTCATGTCTAATCGATAATCATGATAAGGACGTTCACTTAATACTCGATTATTAGGTAAATAGTCTGGCGATGCCTTGGTAATCAACTTTAAACCATCATCTAGATTTGAACTCATAAATGCTTTGGTAATCTGTTCGTTACTCGTATTATCTGCGATATCAACATTATTGGGAGAAACTATCGACTGATTAGTATGCCATGCTTCATTACTTTTTTGAATTTCTAAATACGATTGTACTCCGACAACAAGACCTCCAACAATTAAGAATAGATCAATATACTTCCGATAATTTTTAAATGAACTACTTGATAGTGTTGCACTAAAACCCGCTAATAATAAAACTACAGCGAACCCTTCAAAGCGACGTGGGTATTGCAAGAAACTTTGTATTGATGGGATAACCTGGGCTAAATCCGTCCAAGGAACTAATTTTGACGTTAAGACTAAGAAAACTAAACCTAAACTAGTTACTACTTTATTAGTAACCGTAAATTTTGCTTGTTTTATAAACAATAAACTAATTTGTACTACAAATATGAAGCTCATAACCAAACCAATTTTAGTAAGCGTTGGCCCCCCCATCGATAAATTCATAGTTGAATTGGACATCATCACATTAACGTGCGGTGCGTATAATTTATTGTTTGCGAAAACATCTAACATGGCACCCCAAACATTAAATGTCAGAACTAACGATAATAACCCCGCCCAAAAACAGGTTAATAATAGTTTCGATTTTTGATTCGTTTGAATAAAACCAACTATAAAAAAAACGAATAGGACACCAATCGACATCAAGGCACTTAAAACATGTACCTGTATCATTACCGACATGGTTAACGCTAAGGGTAGAATTCGCAATCCTTCTGCGTTATTTTTGATCATTTTAACACCCATTAAAACAACTAGTGGCACTAGCATGATACCCCAAGCCATAAAATTTTGCTCAGTTGACCATCGCGCAATCCACAAGCTACCCATAAAAAGAACAGCCATTAATAGTGAGATATCTTTGGTCGAAGTTATTTCTTTAGCTAGTAAATACATTGAGTAACCACTAATAAAGAAAATTAAAAAAGAAGAAATAACCTGAAAATTAAACCAACTATGTACGAGTAGTAGCAACCCACCTAGCAGATAAGCAAATCCAGGCCCATACACAGCATTGATAATCCGACCACTTTGTTGAAACCCGTAATTTGTTTGGAAATAGTTAAAATTGCCTGTTTTAAATTGCATATAGATATCGTAAATACGATTAAAATGAAATAAAGAATCAGAACCTAAAACTAAACTATGTGCGAGTATCTGAGGTAAGACTAAAAACAAGCTCACACTAAACATAACAATAAATACACCGACATGATTTTTTAAATTAATCGACTTATTTTTCAATTAACTTACCTCCCCTAACGATTTATAATATTTTATTTTTTCTTACTAAATCGACTTTTATATTGCTTAAATAAGCTATTTAGCTGAATAGATTGTGCTTCAACTTCACCATGTCGAACAATAGCAATCGATGCATTAAGAACAGCACCTAGCATGATTATCCATGCCCCAAAATCCAGCCAGAATAACATAATCATTACTGTTCCGATTGCACCATAACTACTAAAAGCGCCACCGAAATACTGCACGTATATCGAAAATACTTGGGTCAATAAAATCCACCCAATGGTTGTCAAAATTGCCCCTGGTAAAACTGCCCTGAACCTAAGTCTTGCACTAGGTAATATCCGATAAAGTAATAAAATAATAATAAAAATACCGATTAAGGCGACAGGCCATTTAACCGTGGTAATCACAGTTAAAAATTCTCCCGGCAAATGTAAAATGGGTGTCAACACCTCAACTACTATTTGACTGAACCCAAAGAACAAAATAATAGCACCTAAGGAGATAACTAACCCAATCGTTAACACAAACGATACAATTCGCCCAACAATTGGATTTTGCTTCGTTTCAACACTATAGGCATGGTTGAAACTTTTCTTCAATGCATTAATCCCCTTACTTGTCGTCCATAACGTTACGACAGCACCAATTGACAATAATCCACCATTTCCATTTTTCAGAAACGATTCAATAAACGGTGCTAAAATGCTATATATCGCGGATGGCATCACAACTTTTACATATTCTAAAATAACGGACACCTTTAAATGAAGCATTGGTATTAAATTACCAATAAAAATAATTGCTGGAAAAATCGATAATAACGTATAGTACGCAATAATAACCGAAGAATTACTAACATCGGCATTAATAAATTGTGTTTTAAATATTTTAATAAACTGAACGAACTTACTTTTCATACGATTCCTCCGCGAAATACATCTATATAAGAATAAATTGTATCACATTTAGACAAAAAAATAGATTGAGCATTTAAAATCAGCCCAATCTTCTAATTTTATTATAATTTTTTAGATAACTCTTTAATGTATTCTCTAAGTTCATCCTTAACTTCTGGATGTTTCAAACCAAAATCAATACTTGTTTTTAAATAACCGAATTTATTTCCAACATCATAACGATCACCTTTAAATTCATGCGCGAATACACGTTGCACTTTATTTAAACGATCAATAGCATCAGTCAATTGGACTTCATTACCTTCACCAGGTTCTTGTGTTTCTAACATCCCGAAGATTTCTGGTGTTAACAAGTAACGACCAATAATAGCTAAATCACTTGGTGCTTCATCAACAGCTGGTTTTTCAACAAATTTTTCAACATCATATAGCCCTTTTGACACTTCACTTTGTGGTGCAATAACCCCATATTTTGATACTTCTTTATGTGGGACTTCCATTACAGCCAATGTTGAAGCATGTGTTTCTTCATAGCGATCCATCAATTGTTTTGTTAATGGTACCTTATCTTGCATGATATCATCACCCAACATAACAACAAAGGGTTCATCACCAACAAAGTCTTTAGCCATTAAAACAGCATCCCCTAAACCTCTAGGATGTGACTGGCGAATAAAGAACAAATTAATATCAGTTGTTTGCTCAACCATTTTTAATTGTTCTAATTTACCTTTAGCTTTAAGATTAGCTTCCAATTCAGGTACTGAATCAAAATGATCTTCAATTGGGCGTTTCCCTTTACCCGTAACAATTAAAATATCTTCAATCCCTGCTGCTTTAGCTTCTTCAACAATGTACTGTATCGTTGGTTTATCCACGATAGGTAACATTTCTTTAGCCATTGCTTTTGTTGCTGGTAAAAATCTAGTTCCCAAACCTGCTGCAGGTATAATTGCTTTTCTAACTTTCATAATTAACTTCTCCTTTTTTTCTTTATACGATATACAAAATCCCATTAATTTATCTCAAACTCTACGAATATTACAATTCTATCATGAATCCGCTACATTATACAAAAAAACTGCTAAACAATTAAGTTAGCAGTTCATTGTAGCTATCTATTTTATAAATATTTCGCATCAAATTCTGGATCTTGAGAGGTTAAAATCTTAGGACCATCTTTTGTGATAACAATAACATGTTCATATTGACACGACAAACTACCGTCAGCAGTTCTTGTTGTCCAACCGTTAGGATCATCACTTTCTGATTCCCAACCGCCAATATTAATCATGGGTTCAATAGTAATTGTCATCCCTTCTTTAAGACGTAATCCTTTACCAGCTTGACCATAATGAGGTACGGAAGGACTTTCATGCATGGTAGGTCCAATGCCATGTCCAACGTATTCGCGAACATCACCATAGCCCATTTGGTCTTCAGTATAAGTTTGGATAGCATGACCAATATCACCAATACGGTTACCAATAACGGCTTGATCAATTCCTAAGTAAAGGGCTTTATGCGTTACTGCCATTAATTTATCAATTTCTGGTGTAGATTCACCAACAACATAACTCCAACAAGAATCGCTCATTGCGCCATGTAAACTAACAACTGTATCTACTTTAACTAAATCATTATCTTTTAAAATTAACCCTTTACGTGGGAAAGCATGACAAATTTCATCATTAATGCTGACACAAGTCGCATATTTATAGCCTTCAAAGCCAATTTGTTCAGCAACACCACCATGGCTTTCAATATACTTACGTGAGAAAGTTTCAATTTCCCAACTAGAAATACCTGGTTTTATAATATCTCGTAATCCCTTATGCATCCCTGCAATAATAGCACCTGAAGCACGCATTTCTTCAATTTCGCGTTCTGATTTTAATGTGATCATTTAATTTGTTTCCTCCTATAATAAATAATTCTTCTCAACTATTATACCGCAATTGTATAGAATTTGTTACGAGATACTCAATTCCTTTCACAATCGTTTTTTTATCTGATATACTTTAACTACTATTTTAATATGGAAGAAGGAATTTAGTTTGGTTTCAGCTAAAGTTATTTTTGCAACAATTACAGGTAATAATGAAGACATCGCTGACATTATTACCGAAGCATTTGAAAATTTAGGTGCAACAGTTGAGATGGAAGAAATCTCACAATCAGATGCATCTGATTTAACTAACTTCGATATCAGCGTTGTCGTTCCTTATACTTATGACGAAGGCTCACTTCCTGATGAAGGCATGGACTTTTATGAAGACTTACAGGAGCTTGATTTAACCGGTAAATTATTCGGTGTTGCCGGTTCTGGCGATACATTTTATGGTGAGTTTTTTGGAACTGCTGTTGATAAGTTTGGTTCAGCTTTCGAAGAAGCAGGCGCAACAAAGGGTTCAGCTAATCTAAAAATCGATTTAGCACCTGAAGAAGAAGATATCACTAAATTAGAAGCTTTTGCTAAAGAGCTATTTGATAAAGTAACTAGCAGTGAAAACTAGTCATGAATAAAATAAATGAATTATTTCATAAACATTATGCCCTAATTTCGTATTTAATTTTTGGTGGTCTAACAACCCTAATTAACATCGTTACTTTTGTTGTTTTCCAATCATACCTTAGTGTAAATTATCAATTTGCAAACGTAATTGCATGGTTTGTTTCGGTTGTTTTTGCATTCGTCACTAATAAGCTTTGGGTATTTGGCTCAAAGAACACTCATGTTTCAGGTTTAATACGTGAAGTTTTATCTTTCTTTGGCTTTAGACTTCTATCATTAGTCATTGATCAATTAATTATGACAATTGGTGTTTCTGTTTTACACTTAGATGCATCACTCGTTAAGTTATTTGATCAAATTTTCATCGTTTTAATTAATTATATTTTTAGTAAGTTATTTATTTTCAAAAAATCATAAAATAAAATTCAGTAAATTCATCCTAGGGGGCACTTTATTTATGACAACCAAAGTTCTTTCAATCGTTGTGCCATGTTACAACGAACAAGAATCTATTCCGCTTTTTTTTGATGCGGTTGAAAAGGAGTCTATCAATTTACCAGATATCCGATTAGAATATTGGTTTATTAATGATGGTTCATCTGATAACAGCCTCAAAGAAATGCGCCAATTACAAAAAGATCATCCAGCAACAGTCCATTATGCTTCATTTTCACGAAATTTTGGAAAAGAAGCTGCTTTATATTGTGGCTTACAAAAAGCGACTGGCGATTACGTAACTGTTATGGACGTTGATTTACAAGATCCAACCAGCTTTTTGCCTAAGATGTTAGCTATTTTAGAAGATCCAGAAAATGACTACGACTGTGTGGGGACACGTCGGACAACTCGTCAAGGTGAACCTGTGATTCGCTCTGCATTCGCTACTCTTTTCTACAAATTAATAAATCGCATCTCAGATACTGAGATTGTTAATGGTGCCCGCGATTATCGCTTAATGACCCGTCAAATGGTTGATGCTGTCTTATCAATGTCAGAATACAATCGTTTTTCAAAAGGTATCTTCAGTTGGGTTGGTTTTAATACGGAATACTTAGAATACACAAATCAAGAACGTGTTGCTGGTAAAACAAGTTGGAATTTCTGGGGCTTATTCAAATATTCATTAGACGGTATCATAGCCTTTTCAGAAGTACCTCTTTCAATTGCAACATTTGTTGGTTTCCTATCATTTGTTGGCTCTCTTTTTGCAATTATCTTTATTATTATTAGAGCGTTACTCTATGGTGATCCAACAGCTGGCTGGCCATCAACGATTTCAGTTATCTTAATGATGGGTGGCATTCAATTGTTTTGTATTGGGATTCTTGGTAAATACTTAGGTAAAATTTTCTTAGAAGTCAAAAACAGACCCGTCTATATTATTAAAGAATCAGACGTCTTCAGTTCAAAAAAGGATTAATTATAGGGGGATTCCAGCTATGCAGAAGTTTCGTTTCGATCTAAAAAAATCAAAAATGACCTATCTTTATTACATTATCATTTTTGCAATTTTAGCTGTTCTTATTTTTGGAACTTACAAACTAGCTGGATACTCTTTAATTCAAAGTCATGATCCTGCTGAACAGCATCTACCTGTATTAGAAAATTATCGTCAACTACTTGGTGAATTCATCAACCATCCCTTTCAACCACTCCAAATGTGGTCTTGGAAATTAGGGCTTGGCGCAGATCAATTTCAAACATTTGCTTATTACGTTATTGGAGACGTATTCGCCTATATTACGCTATTATTTCCCTCAAGTGCCGTTGTGACTATTTACCAGCTCACACTCATTTTGAGGTTATTTTGCGTGGGGCTATCATTTATCTTCTTTGCGAGACACTTTAAATTAACGAATAGCGCGATCTTAGGTGGGGCAATCATTTATACCTTCACTTCTTTTTCACTTTATTCATCCCTAATGCAACCTTTTTTCCTAACACCATTCATTCTTTTTCCACTTATAATTGTCGGAATAGAAAAAATTTTACAAGGGTTTAAACCACATTTCTTCATTTTTGCTTTTTCATGGATGTTTATCAGTAACTTTTACTTCGCCATAGTCTTAGGCATCGGTGCTTTTGTATATTTAGTACTACGTTTCATTTATTATTATCGAAAAAATCTCAGTTTCTTTAAAACAGCGGGCACTTTTTTAATCAGTACAGTCATCAGTTTACTGATTTCTGCCTTTATCATGCTACCGTCAATTCTTGCGGTCTTTAGTTCAACTCGGTCAGGTGGTCTATTCGCAAATGGTTTGACCTCTTTCCCCGCTTATTACTACATTAATTTACCTGCTCAATTACTTGCTGGCGGAGTATCTTCTTTCTGGGTTAAATTTGGCTTTAGTAGTTTAGCTGTTCTAGCATTATTCCATCTGTTTTACCATTGGAAACACTACCCACTAATGACAACGAGTCTTTCAATTGGGTTGATTATGTTACTATTCCCAATGTTTGGTGCGATGTTTAATGGTTTTCAAGCCCCTTCTAATCGTTGGATTCTATTATTATTTGTTCCCATTTCACTTGGAAGTGCCTTCTTCATTGATTCTCTCAAAAAAATAACGTTGCCTGAAATTAAATACCTCAGTATTTGTCTTGGTATCTATTTACTTTTAGTATCATTACCCTTTTATATTAATGGGACGACAGAAATTTTCATTCCTGTTATCTTTTTAATTTCTTTTTTTGTCGCAATCTTACTTTACCGTCAAAATAAAAATTCTGGTCGAATCATATTCGGTCTTATCCTAGTGAACTTGATCTTTACTGGGGTTTCTTTTGCATCACCTTTCACTAACTTTTATAGTAAGACTTTAATGCCCTCTGGTAGTTACCAGAAACTATCATCTAATCTATTTGATGGATTAGATAATTCTCTTCCTAAATCTAACTCATTTCGTGTTTCAACGATTAGCCAAAATTATAACTTTGGTTCTAACTACATGTTACGAAATAATTTAAATAATGATTTAAATTTAATTAACTCATACTACTCGATTCAAAATGGCGCAGTCGGAGTATTTTCAAACAGGTTACAAAATGCTCAATATAACAATAATATTCCGATTGAAAATTTTGATGATCGAACAATCGCTAATAACTTTTTTGGCGTTAAGTATCTCTTTACTCATTCAAATGAGCCAAATGAGTCAAAGATCCCCTATGGTTATACATTACTCAAAACTAAATCTGAAAATAAAAATAAACCTGAGAAAACCAATCTTTATGAAACTAAGAATAATTTTCCATTAATTTATTGGCAATCTGATGTCACTTCAAATCAAAAAACTGCTAAATTATCCGCTTCTGATCAAGAACGTCAATTAGCTAAAGCCGTTAGTATCGCGGATACATCCGGATTTAACCAGAAACAATCAACATTTGATACTGAAAACGTTGCCTATACAATTGTAAAAACAGTGAACGCCGGAGAACCTAACGAAACAAAAACACGTATTACCAATAATCACTATCGTAATAATCCTGTTTCAGATAGCTATCAGATTGACATTAAGAACGCAAAAAAATATCAAAATTCTGAATTGCATCTTTCATTAACTAACATTAAGCACCAATCACTGTCCTCTAAAGAACAAGTGAATATGGCTATTTTTAATAATACTACGAAACCAGATAACCAGTTATTAGATACGAATGGTCCCCGGTCAGCACAGAAATCGCTTAGGAAGCAACTGACGACAGGTTCTTCCAATACAGGCTATTCGATCGGGGTTAAATCTAATTTAACGACTAATACGATTGAGCAATTGGGTATTGAAAATCTTTCTTTCTTTAAAGTTTTATCTGATGCTACCCTAAATATGGGCTATCAAAAACAAATGCCCAAAAGTTTGGATTTACTTTTATCAAATTCAGGGACTTACTCATTCAACCTTAAAATTACTGCCGTTCCGCTTGGTCAAACTTACACAAATGATGTTAAAAAAATCCAGAAAAATAAATTAAATTCATTAAAATTTGCTACAAATAGAGTTAGTGGCAAAATAACAACAAATAAATTAGGTATCCTAACATCATCTATCCCTTACTCTACAGGTTGGACAGCGACTGATAATGGTCATAGCGTGCCCGTTATTAAAACAAATAGCGCTTTTATTGGCTTAAAATTAAAAAAAGGAACTCATCATATCATTTATAGTTATCAAACACCTGGCTTATCAACTGGTTTTCTTTTAAGTGTTTTTGGCCTCATTGTTTGGGGGAGTTATAGTTTAACACCTCTAATTTGGAGACGTTTAAGAAGACTTTAATTAGACATAAATGATATTATTATGACCTCATCTACTAAATAAATCTATTAGGGGTTTACTATCTTGTTAAATAAAGTCAGTTATCTTAAAAATCGTTTAATCGTATTTACAACCATCTTTTTGATTAGTTTATTTTTAGTTCTTCCACAAATAATCAACCACAGTCTAGTCTTAGGTGGTGACTCGCTTTTTCATTTCAATCGTATTTACGATACCTATATCCAATTTAAAACAGGTAACTTTAGTTATTTTCAAACTAACTATGGTTTTTTACAGAGTGGTCGCATTATTAACGCCTTATATGGACCAGGTTTTGCTTATCTGTTAGGTATCTTACTCTTAATTGTTCATAATTGGATTTTATTTCAAATCATAACCTCCTTTTTAATTTTCTTTATTAGTGGTTACTCAATGTATTTTCTATCTAGAGAGCTTCAATCCTCTAAGAAAATTTCATTATTGATTGCTAGTCTATTTATGGGGAGTTTTTACGTTACCCGTTGGTCAATTAACCAGAATTTTATGTCTTGGGGCGTTATGCTAATGCCCTTAATTGTCATCCTCGGGCTTAAAATGATTAAAAATAATGCTAAGGATTTAAAAGTACTACCATTAGCATTATTGATTTCAGCGCTTATTCAAATTCATGTCTTAAGTGCCTTAATGTCGGTTGGCGTCATCTTTATCTTCTTTGTTGTCGGTTTTTACAAGACAAATCAAAAATTACAGCTTTTATCAAAATGTTTCTTAGCGGCCCTTCTAACTATTGTTCTAACCTTTAATGTTTGGGGCGCTATGCTAGAAATTTTCACAAGAAATACGCTGTACTCGCCTTACACTCACTTAGATATGGCTAGTGCTACAATGCGTTTTTCAACAACTAGCTATAGCGCTTCATCTATAGGACTATTTATGAGCGTTATTTTCATTTTACAATTTGTTTTACTATTTTCTAGGTGGTCACAAGTATCACTTTCTAATAAGCTAATGACACTATTAGGAGCCTTATTTCTCCTGTTATCAACAAATCTTGTTCCTTGGACGACAATATCGAATCTAATACCACAGCTTCGAAGTTTTTTACAATTTCCTTACCGCTTTTATGGTTTTGCAACTGTCTTATTACTTGCTGGTTTTGGCAACTCTCTTTCTGAGCTACCTTCATTTAAGCCTAAAAAGTTTGGCGAGTTATTTTTAATCATTAGTAGTCTTTTTATTTTAGGTCAATCATATATTGATATTCAACAGCAAAATAAGCTCTGGAATTCCAATGATCCTCTTATTTATAAAGGGAGCGTTGTCGTTTCAAATCATCTAACGAGTGATCAAATTAGAACTAATTTTACTAGTTCTGATTTATCAAAAGGATTAAAGGTGGTTAAAAAAATAGCCCCAGATTATTTACCAAATAATCAAGAACAAAAGACAACATATAATAAAAAAGAATACAAGAAAGATATTGTTAGGAATCGTCCTAATATCACTAAGACTGTTACAAAAAATGGTGATTTAATCCTTAAATGGCATGCGACAAAAAAAGGTGAATCCATCGCACTTCCTATTGTCGTTTATAATAATTCAGAGCTCTCCTTAAATGGAAGTCAATTACACCGATTATCTCTATCTGCATTAGGTGTCCCTACTGTTAAGGCAACAAAAAAAGGGAGTAATCGTGTAGTGCTTAGATATCAATCGGAAATGATCACTACATGGCGTTTGTTTTTCGTCATTTTAACTTGGATTATTAGTATTTTATCGATGATAACACTCCATTTTATAAATAGAAAACTAGACAAAAATAGTGTTCATAAATGACAAGTCCACTCTAACTGTTGTTGGTAATAGCGTAAAAGCTATTACCAACAACAGTTTTTTCATACCAAAAAGTCCCCAAAAGTCATGAGACTTTTGGGGACTTTTTGGTATGAGATTTTTTAGCTAGTCTTGTTGTAAAATGTCACGGACTTTAGTTGACAATAAATCAATAGCAACTGTATTTGCGCCACCTTCTGGCACAATAATATCCGCATAGCGTTTCGTTGGTTCAATGAATTGATTATACATTGGTTTAACCGTTTTAACGTATTGATCAATAACTGATTGTAATGAGCGACCACGTTCCTTCATATCACGTGTGATACGGCGAATAATACGTAAATCATCATCTGTATCAACAAAAACTTTAATATCCATTAAACTTCTGAGCTTTTCGTCCCCTAGAATTAGAATTCCTTCAACAATGATAACATCTTGAGGTTCTGTTCTGATCGTCTCACTTGAACGAGTAAACTGTGTGTAATCATAAACAGGCATATCAATTGCTTCATTATCCAACAATTGTTCCAAATCACTAATCATCTGTTCGTTGTCAAACGCGAGTGGATGATCATAGTTCACTGCTTTACGTTCTTCCATACTCATTTCAGCTTGATCATTATAATAAGTATCTTGTTGTAAAATCATGATTGATTCGCCAGCTAATTGTGAATAAATAGCATTACTAACCGTCGTCTTACCGCTACCAGTACCACCTGTTACACCAATAATAATGGGACGTTTTGTTCTTTTGCTCATGCTTTAGAAATCCTCCATTTATTCGAAACGTTCAGGTTCTTGCTGACTATCTCCAAATCGATAAGCAACGGCATCTAATATTCGTTTAGCTGCTTGCCCATCTCCATAAGGATTTTTAGCATTTGCCATTCGTTCGTACTCTGTCTTATTAGTTATTAATGATAGCATGGTTTCTTTGACTTTCACAGGGTCAGTTCCAACTAACTTCAATGTACCCGCCTTCACGCCTTCCGGACGTTCTGTGTTATCACGTAAAACAAGAACTGGTTTTCCTAATGATGGCGCCTCTTCTTGAACACCACCTGAATCCGTCATAATAAAGTAACTTTTTGCAGCGATATTATGAAAATCAACCACATCAAGCGGTTCAATTAGATGAACGCGCTGTTCTCCACCTAAGACTTCTTCGGCTAAATCTTTAACAACTGGATTTAAATGAACCGGATAAACGACTTCAACATCTGGCTGATCTTTAACGACAGATTTAATCACTTCGAAAACACGACGCATAGGTGCACCTTGGTTTTCACGACGATGCATCGTGAGTAAAATCATTTTATTCGCAGGATTTACTTCTGATAGAACATCATGGTCATACTCTTTTTGAACTGTTTGTTTTAAAGCATCGATGGCTGTGTTACCTGTTACAAAAATATTTTCTTTTGGATGATTTTCTAATAACAGATTAGTTTCGCTTTGCGAAGTTGGGGCAAAGTACATATCTGCCAGTACATCTGTTAGTTGACGGTTCATTTCTTCTGGAAACGGTGAATACTTATCCCAAGTCCGTAATCCCGCTTCAACGTGTCCAATTGCCACTTGATTATAAAAAGCTGAAATACTAGCGGCGAATGTTGTTGTTGTATCACCATGAACTAAAATAATATCAGGCTGCTCTACTTTAATAACATCATCTAATTTTTGTAAAACATTTCGAGTTGTATCACTTAATGTCTGGTTAGCGTGCATCACATTCAAATCATAATCTGGCGTTATTTTAAATATCTCTAAGACTTGGTCCAACATTTGGCGATGTTGTGCTGTTACGACAGTTACTGTTTCAAACTCCGTCGTACGTTCTTTTAACTCTAAGACAACAGGTGCCATTTTTATTGCTTCTGGACGCGTCCCAAAAACAGTCATCACTTTTACTTTTTTCATAATTGGCCTCCTCAATGATTATATTAGTTACTATTATACCAAAGAAAAGACAAAATTCTGATTTTGTTAACAAAAATTTAATAGCCTAATTATTAATCATTTTCTCATTAATATGTTATCATTATTTCATAAATAAATTTGGAGGTCTTTCTATGTCAAAAATAAATTTTGAAGATCAACTTAAAAAATATGCTGAATTAATCGTCAAAGTCGGTGTTAACGTCTCAAAAGGCCAAACAATCGTCCTACAAATTTCCGTAACCCAACAAAAATTAGCTCATTTAATCGTCAATGAAGCTTATGCTGCTGGCGCAAGTGAAGTTATCGTTAAATGGGCAGATAGTCATGTCTCGAAATCATTCCTTGAATTTGCTCCACTAGACCGTTTAGTCGACGTTCCTGGTTATGCAACCTCAGAAGTTGAAGATTGGGTTGCTAAAAAAGCATCTCGCATCTCAGTCATGTCAGATGATCCTGATGCCTTTGCTGGTATCCCTTCTGAAAAGATTGCCTCACGCCAAAAAGCTATGGGTCAAGCTCTACGTCCATTACGTAAAGCAACTCAAAATAATGACGTTAGTTGGACTGTAGTCGCTGCCGCAGATACTGCTTGGGCTGAACTCGTTTTTCCTGAATTAAAAGGCGAACTTGCTGTTTCACGACTTTGGGAAGAAATTTTTAAAACAACACGTATTGATCATGAAGATCCAATTGAAGCATGGCATCAACATGATTTAACATTGCGCACAAAAGCTGAAGAATTAAATAAAGAACAATTTTCTGCTTTACATTATGTTGCCCCAGGGACAGATATCGTCATCGGTCTCCCTAAAAATCATTTGTGGGAAGGCGCCGGTTCATTTGATGCACAAGGTCATGAATTCATGGCTAACATGCCTACCGAAGAAGTTTTCACCGCACCTGATTCTAGACGTATTGATGGTTACATTTCTTCAACAAAACCATTAAGCTACGCAGGAACTACTTTGAGTGGTATGAAATTTACTTTTGAAGCAGGTAAGGTTGTTAAAGCAACTGCTGAACAAGGTGAAGAAGTTTTACAGCACTTACTAGAGACTGATGATGGCGCAAAATCATTGGGTGAAGTTGCTTTAGTTCCAGACCCTTCTCCAATTTCACAATCAGGAATAACGTTCTTTAATACATTATTCGATGAAAATGCCAGTGACCATTTAGCGCTTGGCTCCGCTTATCCCTTCTCTATTAAGGATGGTACTAAAATGAACGATACTGAATTAGCCGCTGCTGGTTTAAATTTAAGCCAAACGCACGTTGACTTCATGGTCGGCTCATCTGACATGTCAATTGATGGGCTTCGTGAGGATGGCAGTACAGTACCCGTTTTCCGTAATGGGGATTGGGCATAAATGATCACATAAAAAGGTATAAACTAGCATTTCTGTTAGTTTATACCTTTTTCACTACTACTTATTTTATTGATTAGGTTTTTGTAACCCAAATTCAGAAAGTATATCTTAATATAGTATATTAAAATCATATGTTTGTTTATATTAAATGTCATTTTTATAATCCCTATAAGTAAAGGTAATAAAAGCTAAGCTACTAATCACCCACGCTGCAATAACCATCATTAGTCGAGGTTTAGTAATGATTTTTGAATGATAACTAAGCGTTACTCTATTGATACCTTTTTTTGTTGCTTTAATCGTTGGACTACCTATATTTGATAAGGTAATCTTTTTTATATTAAGCTTAGTTCCATTTAGTGTAACTTTTGAATTGTTATAAACAATAATAGGTAAGGACATTGTTTCTCCTATTTTTGTTGCAGTCCATCTAAGCGATAAATCACCCTTATCTGTCACTCTTTTTATAATATTTGACTTATTCATTATAATTTCATTTTTATATTCATTGTAAGGATCCTTGCTTAATTCTTGATTATTAGGTAAATAATCTGGAGTTGATTTTTGTGCTACCTCTAACCCTTTTTTTAAATCACGATTAGTAAAAGCATTTCTTATTTGGACAGTACTTAAAGAATCTGGGGTTGTAACATGTCCTTTAGCTATAATTGACTCATTTGAATTCCAAATTTCATTTTTAGTCTGAATATCACTATACGATTGCCCTAAAATAAAAATACTTCCGACAATTAAAAACAATGAACAATTTTTCTTTGCATTCGGCGAAGGTAACGTAGAAATTGTAGCACTGAACCCCGCTACTAATAGAATCGTAGTAAAACTATCAAATCGATAAGGAAACTGTAAAAAACTTTGTAACTGTGGAATTAATATAGATATCCTAGTCCACGGAAATAAATTTGTAGTTAGAGCAAGAAAAATAGCTCCTATTATAGTAACAATCTTATTAGCTAGAGATAATTCTTTTCTTTTTGAAAACAACCAAACAATTTGTAACACAAAAATGATACTCATAACCAATCCAAACTGTGTACCACTATAGTTACCAGTTGAAAGGTTCATGGTTGAACCAGACATGTTTGAATTGGCAAATGGTGAATATATTTTATTATTTGAGAAAACATCCAACATAGCTCCCCAAACATTAAAGGTCAGAACTAACGCCAGTAAACTGGCTAGAAAACATTTTAATAAAAGTTGTAATTTCTGGTTAGTTTGAATAAAGCCAATGAAAAAGAATACAACTAAAACGCCAATTGACATTAAGGCGCTTAAGACGTGAATTTGGATTAGCACTGAAACTGCTAATGCTAAAGGTAGTACTTTTAAATCCTTAGCATTATTTTTAATCATTTTAAGCCCAAGAATGACAATCAAAGGCATCAACATAACGCCCCATATCATAAAATTCTGATAGATTGACCATCGAGTGATATAGAAACTACCCATAAAAAGACTAGCAGCTAAGACTGAATTTTTTTTAGTCGCTTTCAATTCTCTAGATAGAAAATACATTGAAAATCCACTAATAAAGAAAATTATGAATGACGTGACAATTTCAAATTTAATCCAACTATGCACGATACCTAGTAATCCACCTAAAAGGTAAGTAAACCCTGGTCCATATAAGGCATTAACAATTCGACCACTTTGTTGAAAACCGTAATTAGATTGAAAATAATTAAAGTTACCTGTTTTAAGCTGCATATAATCATCATAGATACGGTTAAAATGGAATAGAGAATCAGCACCAACTACTAAACTATTATTAAGTATCTGCGGAACTGTCAGAAAAAAACTTAATATAAAAATAACGCAAAATACCGTTCCATATTTTTTTAAAGATTCAAACTTATTTATCAAGCTATTTACTCCCAAATAAAATTATTTAATGGTTTAATTATAACAATAGAAAATTGTGCTGTCACTCAAGAAATATAATATTGCTAGAACTAAAAGATCAATATCTATGAAACTACTGACACCTTAGCCATGTTGTAAATGAAAATTATGACTATGAATTTAAAAATCTACAATAGTAATAATTGACTTATTTATTTTTGCCATTTACAATGAAGTAATCAGCCTTTTTGTCTCTGTAGCTCAGCTGGATAGAGCAACCGCCTCCTAAGCGGTAGGTCATCAGTTCGACTCTGATCAGGGACATCTTAAATAAATTTTCCGCCTTATAGGTTACAAGACTTCGGTATACTGCCGAGCTTTTGTAACCTATTTTTTATATATTTAACTTGTAAGTGCTATTTATTTTATCCTTGAAATTGTAGCAGTAGAAGAATTACTATTATATAAATTGTATTAATGAATGCAATTAATATAAATAACAACATACCACATAGACGATAACCAATATTTTTCTGAAAAAAGGGTAGTCTTTCAATATAAGTTCCAATGCCAATCATACCCGTCCCCACTAACCACATGCCAATCGTTAAATTCACAACTATTAACCATGGTTCAATTAAACACAACACGATACTAACAATTCCTACCCATTTCATTTCATTATTTACAGGTTTAAACCTTTTTCTCATCGGAAAGACCTTCTTCCACGTTATATATATTTGTTTAACAATTTTTTTAAGGTCTAAAACACATCATTTTATCCAATCTTTTCTAAACTATCTTTAAGATTTCGATAATTGTACACCTAATATTATTTTTCCACTAAGCAATAAGACTTTCGCAAATAAAAAAATACTGTTTAAGCAAACAATCATTGCTTAAACAGTATTTTAAATCGCATCGAAATTTTATATCTTCAATTTTTCCAGTTTATAATTCGACACCATTTGTTTTAATAACATTTTGATACCAATAGAACGAATCTTTTTTCAATCGATTTAGCGTCCCGTTACCTTCGTTATCTCGATCTACGTAAATGTAACCATAGCGTTTCGCCATTTCGCCTGAGCCTGCGCTAATTAAATCGATACAGCCCCATGATGTGTAACCTAGACAAGAAACCCCGTCTGCAATCGCCTCACCCATTGCTTCAATATTTTCACTTAGATAAGAAATGCGATAATCATCATGAATTTTATTGCCTTCTTCCACAACATCTTTTGCACCTAATCCATTTTCAACAACAAATAATGGTTTCTGATAACGATCATAAATTTGATTCATCGTTGTTCTCAAACCAAGGCCATCTGTTTGCCAGCCCCATTCGCTTGTCTTTAAGTAAGGATTTTTTAAGCTATCAAAGACATTTGCTGCTGTTTTATCAGTCATCTCAGGATCAGCGCTTGCTAATCTTGATGAATAATAGCTAAATGAAATGAAATCAACTGTATTTTCTAATAAATCTTTTTCGTCGGTATCTGCCATTTTAATTTCTATACCCATATCTTTAAATAATCTTGCCGAATAACTTGGGTAGTAGCCACGTGACTGAACATCAATAAAGAAGTATCCTTCCCGATCCTTTGTCATTGCTTCAAATACATCTTTTGGATTAGGTGTATTGGGATAGGTAACCCCAGCCGCTAACATACACCCTATCTTAAAATCAGGATTAATTTCGTGTGCTAATTTTGTCGCAAGCGCAGAGGCAACTAATTGATGATGTGCCGCTTGATATTTGATTTGGTCAGGATTATCAATCCCTTCCAAATCTAATCCACCGCCCAATAACGGAATGTGTAAAATCATATTAATTTCGTTAAATGTTAACCAATACTTAACCTTATCCTTATAACGCATAAATAAGACGCGTGAAAAGTTTAAGTAATTATCAATCATTCGACGGTCAGCCCAACCATTCATTTTTTTCAACATCCCTAACGGCGTATCGAAATGGTTAATTGTTACTAACGGTTCCATCCCTAATTCGTTACAAAGATCGATAACTTTATCATAGAATTCTAGCCCTTTTTCGTTTGGTTCTTTTTCATCACCTTGTGGAAATATCCGTGGCCAACTAATTGACATTCTGAAGGTTTTGAAACCCATTTCTGCCATTAATCGTAAATCTTCTTCATAATGATGATAAAAATCAACAGATTCATGACTAGGATAAAAATCTTCTTTCATCTGCATCGCTTCTTTTACATTAAATAAATAATCCCAGCGACCATGGTGTGCGTCTGGTAATATATCTACTAATGACAGGCCCTTACCATCAACATCATAGGCCCCTTCAAATTGATTAGCGGCCGTTGCGCCACCCCATAAAAAGTTATCTGGAAAATTTGATTTTGTCATCTTATTGACCTCCTGAATTAATTTCTAAATCTAATAAATCAGTACCAACAATTATTTCTGACTGGTCTTTAGCAAGTGGTTTAATTTTTTTATATTTTGGTGTGTTCGTCACGATAATTGGCGTAATAATTTCATATCCTGCCTGTTTAATACCTTCAATATCGAATTTAAGTAATAAATCGCCTTTTTTTACGACGGTATCAATTTCTGTTTGAATTTCAAAATACTTACCTTCTAATTCAACTGTATCCATTCCGATATGCATTAAAATTTCGGCGCCATCGTCTGTCACCATACCAACTGCGTGTCCTGTTGGAAAAACTAATGTTATTTTACCATCAGCAGGTGCGTATAATTGACCAACTTCAGGTAGAATTGCGATACCGTCACCCATAATACCAGAACTAAAGACAGGGTCTTTAACCTCTGATAAAGGTAATACTTCGCCTTTAAGTGGGCTACCAAGGATTTCTCCACTCATTTCTACTTCTACAGGTACTACTGACGTTGTTACTTTTGTTTCAGCAACAGCAACGGGTACTTCTTGATCTTCCTTTGTTAAACCGAACATAAGTGTTAAGACATATGCCAATACGAATGAAACAACGATTGCTATCAGCACAGCGTAGAATGACATATCAATTCCTGTCTTAGGATTCAAGTAACTTGGAATAGAGAAAATGCCTAATCCACCAACCATGTATCCTTTTGTCCCAAATACACCAAGAACCATGCCACCAATAGCGGCTGAAATACATGTAATAATAAATGGTTTTTTACGAGGTAACGTAATTCCGTAAATAGCGGGTTCCGTAACACCAAAGATTCCTGAAATAAATGAAGAATAGCCAAGACCTTTTAGTTTTTTATTTTTTGTTTTAATTGTAATTGCCAATACTGACCCAATTTGAGCGAACGTTGTCCCTAGCATAAGTGCTAAAATTGGATCTGAGCCTGTTGTTGAAATGTTAAGTAAGGCAAGTGGAACAAGTCCCCAATGTAACCCGAAGATAACAAGTACTTGCCATAAGCCACCAAGAACTGCGCCAGCGGCAATTGGACTAAATGTGTATACAGCTGTAAATCCGGTTGCCACAATATCACTAGCCCAAGTTGTTATGGGACCTATAAAGATAAATGTAATAGGCACAACAACAAGTGCTGTTAACATTGGCACTAAGAATGTTCGTACAACTTCTGGTATCACTTTTTTGAAGAATGGTTCCACTTTTGATGCAAACCAAATTGATACAATAATAGGTACAACTGATGATGCGTAACTCATCATGATTACTGGAATCCCCAAGAATGTCATATAGATTGGTGATTCAAAAATTGTTCCTGCAAATAAAGTGTACAGCACTTTTCCACCTGAAGCGGCTAGTGTTGCTGGCAATTGTGCCACAATAGTTGGGTAAACTAAGGATGCACCAATAACCATTGCCAACAATGGATTAACGTGGAATTTTTTACTAGCACTGTAAGCTAAGATAATCGGGAAGAAATAAAAGAAAGAATCTCCTAATGCATTTAAAATAATATACGTTCCAGATGTCGGTGCCACCCAGCTAAATGCGACTAGTAATGAAACTATTCCTTTGATCATCCCTGTTGCAGCTAAAACACCTAGAGCTGGTGCAAAGATACCTGAAATCATATCAATAAAGGCATCAAGCGGTTTCATTTTTTCGCCATCATTATCTGGCACAATGCCATCACCATCAAGTCCGCTACCTTTAACTAATGCATCATAAACTTCCGGAACTTGATTTCCAACAACCACTTGGTACTGGCCGCCACTTTTAACAACGGTCACTACGCCGTCCATATTTTTCAACATATCGGTATTGGCCTTAGATTCATCTTTTAATTTAAATCTTAGTCGGGTTGTACAATGGACTACGCTATTAACGTTAGCTTCGCCACCTACATTTTTTAAAATATCTTTAGCTAATTTTTCGTAACTCATCACAATCACTCCTTTATATTTTTTATAAATTAAAACCCAGTTATCCATTTCAACTCAAAAAATACGAGTTTGCATGGATAACTGGGTTTATGCTTGCTTATAAATGGCAATAACACACCTAATTATCAATTTATTTAATTTTCTGTTTGCCGATGGGTTACTCGCCAGATATGTAAAACTAGATAAACTTGTTCGTCTGCTTGTAAATCCCAATCGGCCCGTTCTCGAATATACTGCACGATTTTTTCCACTGTTTCGTACACTTGTGGATACCGACTAATCATCATGGCGAGCAACTCAGGGTCAAGTTCTGCACGATCAATCTCAGTATTATGAAAATGCCTAATGAATAAATAGCGTAAATGTGAGACAAATCGACTATAATTAAATGATTTTTCGTCGAGAATAATACCAGTATCTAATTGAATAATATTAACAATTCCCGAAATGAGTTCTGTCAGCTTCATCGATTCTTGAACAGCATGTCCGCCTTCTTTGACGTTAATCAAATGATAGGTTAATAAAATCAATTCATTATTTTGAACCGTAATGTCAAATTTTGATTCGATTTCTTTAATACCAACCTTTGCAGCTTGGAATTCACTTGGAAATAATTTTTTCATTTCCCAATGAACAGATCGGTCATTTAAAAACATTTCTTCACGATTTTTTTGTAATGAATATTGAAAATGGTCCACTAAAATCAAAAATTGAACATCATCAAATGTCACATCAATTAATGGCTCTACTACTCCAACAAAAGTTGTCGTAACTTCCAAAGTTTCTGCATCAAATCCTGAAATTAATTTCATTGTATCTGAATCTTCTTCAGCTTTAAACCGTCGGTCAATCTGGTCCTTATCGATATTATCTCCAGCATGATAACCGAATCCAATACCGTTACCAATGACCACCCACTCAACATTGTCGGATGATTCAACTAAAGCTGCATTATTATTAAAATTTTTTACGAACTTCACATCAAACCGACCCCTTCCCATAAAAAATGACCTACAAATACAGATATTTTCATATCTACATCAATAGGTCATGCCTGATCGAATCAGTAACACTCATTTCATATTTATTGTATCATTTATTGTAAGCGTTATCAATAGCTATTTAAATTACTTTATAACTTACTACCATTTTCTTTAATGACCTTTTGATACCAATAGAATGAATCTTTCTTATATCGTTTTAATTCTTTCGCACTTTCTTCATCACGATCAATATAAACAAAGCCATAGCGCTTTTGATAGCCATTTGACCAGCTCAATAAATCAGTGAAACTCCAAGTTGTATACCCAATGACTTTTACACCGTCTGAAATGGCTTCTTGAATGGCTTTAATATGTTCATTGATAAAGTAAATTCGGTAATCATCATGAATTGTATTGCCTTCTTCTAATTTATCATAAGCACCAAGACCGTTTTCAGTAATAAGAACAGGTAAGTCGTAACGACTATCAATTCTTCTCAGAGCAATTCTTAGCCCTTCAGGATCAATATTCCAATCCCAATCAGTTTGTTTTAAAAATTCATTATTAGTAGTCTTAAACATGCCTGGAACGCCACTTTCGGAGCTAGTCCCCTTTTTACCTGTATTATTTTCAGCAGCAAGTCCAACACCACCAACTAACGGATTAGCCGCAATTGTTTGGGTTTGATAATAATTTAAACCCATAAAATCTGGTTTTCCAGCAATTAAAAGAGCTTGATCTGCTTCTGTAACAGTAGGTGCAGTTCCACGTTCAGTTAACCATTTATAAATCATTTTTGGATAACGTCCATAAACATAAATATCCATCCAAAAATGAGCAGCATAATCTTCATAGTTAGTAGCCGCAACTTGGTTTTTAGGATCTCCATTAACTGCATAACCCGGGCTATAGGCAAAGCTAGGCCCAATTTCACCTTGATAATGACCTTCATGAAATGCCTTAATTGCTGAAGCATTTGCTAAATTAGCAATGTGATTTGCAGCATACATTCTTTTTTCATCATTTACTGCAGGCGGATGACTCTCCATTTGATAGCCATGAGAAATAAATACGTTTTGTTCATTTAATGATACCCAATATTTAACACGATCACTGAATGCATCAAAACAAGTTTTCGCATAATCCGTAAAATCAGTAATAATTTCACGAGATTCCCAACCAGCATATTCATCTTGTAATGCTTGTGGTAAATCCCAATGATAAAGTGTCACAACAGGTTCAATATTATTCGCAATTAACTCATCGATTAATCGATTATAAAAATCTATCCCCTTTTGATTAACTTTACCTTTTCCTTCTGGATAAATACGTGTCCAAGCAATTGAAAAACGGTAAGCTTTCAATCCTTGCTCCTTCATTAAGGCGACATCTTCTTTAAAACGGTGATAATGATCGACGGCTACATCACCATTTGTACCCTTAAATGTTTTCCCAGGAATTCTTACAAATTTATCCCAAACTGATAATCCTTTACCATCTTCTTGATACGCACCTTCAATTTGGTAAGCAGCTGAGGAAGCCCCCCATAAAAAATCAGTTGGAAATTGACTCATTTTTTCATATTCCATTATCTATTCTCTCCTTAAAAATAATCACTTAATATCGGTTGTTCTTTAATTAATGCGCCATCGAATAACGTCACGTCGCCTGATACAAATCCATATTGTTTTAATTGTTTAAATGTTCGATACCCCATCATACTTCGTGTTAAATTTTGAATATCCGTTGTAAACGTAGTTGCTGAATTTTCAGTCTTTTCAACTTTTGTTTGTCCGTCTATTCGGCTAATTTGCCAATAGCCTTCATTAGCCTGAATAGTCGAATCTTGAACTTGAATCACAATTTGTGGAAAATCTTGCTGGTAAGGGTATCTGCTGAGAAAGTCTTCAACATTTACAATTCTTGCCATCATGTAAGGTTGCGTTGTCACTTCAACTTGAGGATTTGCCAGTACATCTGGAAATGGCTGTCCAATTGGACTCTCATAACTAAACCATTCGTATGCTGATTGATGCTTAAGCACAAAATTTTGTAATTGGAGCCAACTCTCACTTGTTTGATATATCCATTCAACGATTTTAAATTCATCAGTTTCTCTTTGATAAACAAGATAGCCTTCTGACTCATTTTTTTCATTATAATAGACCGCTACTTCCCAGTTAGGGTGTTTCTCCGCCGAATAAGTTAACCACCAATCTGGCCGTTCAATACCACCTTGTTGAGAGAGCTGATTCTGTTGGTATAATTTATTTAATTCCTCTTTTACATCCAAATAACGGTGACGTTCAACGTGACCTATGGCCTTAACTTTTAATCGTGGTAAATCCTTCGTATTCATCCGATATATCGTTTGATCAAATGTTGCTTCGTAACCGAATTTACGATAGAACGGATACGAAAATGGCGCTAAATACGATAATGTCGTTCCATTATCATACATCTCATCCAGAGCTAAATTCATTAATTGTCCAATACTACCCTGACCAGCAAATTCTGGATAACTTGCAACATAGCCAATACCACCCATTTTAAATTGAGTCCCGTGAAAATGAGTCGTAAATGGTGTATTAATCACACCGCTGACAACTTTCCCAGATTCAACTGAGCCCCAATCTGATGAATGCTCATAAAGTTTGCGAAAAAAGCTCTTTCTCTGTGCTGATACTTTTTTATTAAAGGCATAAATTGATAAATCAAAGTAACTTCCAAAATGAGTTTCATCTAACTTCATATTTGTCATGGATCTACTCAACTCCTTCTTCTGTACGAATTAACCTCTTTAAATATAGCACGGTTACCCTATTCGTGCAATCGCTTACAAAATTAGTCAATAAAAAAATCATCCAATTATTATTGGATGATCCTTCTCATTAATCAAAATGTTCTGCTTTTGGTTTGCGTCTTTTACCTTTATTTTTTTGATTTCTCAAACGAACTTTACGATGTGGTTTCTTTACTGGTTCATCAGATTGCTTTTGACCATCAACTGTTTTGGCTTTCACTTCAACTGGTTTAAGTTTCTTAGCTTTTGGTTCAGCCACACGTTCTGGTCTTTCTGTTACAATCGCACCATCATATAAGTAACCTTTTTCAATTTCAAATGGTGTATTTTTTAAATCTTGTTTTAAGGTACGTAGATCATGTTCATTTCCAAGATTAATAACCATCCCTTCAGCACCCATCCGGCCTGTCCGGCCGACACGATGAATATATGACGTCGTATCTTTAGGCATATCATAATTTACGACTGCGGGTAACATTGGAATGTCCAAACCTCGAGCGGCAACATCCGTCGTTAGTAATAATTTAATTTCATGCTTATGAAGTTGTGATAAAGCATTAGCACGATTAACTTGGCGTTGCTCGCTATCTAAGACAGCGACTGGTACATGATCATATTTTAATTTTTGAGCCATATCTTGTAACGATGATAGTTGGTTAAAGAAAACTAGTGCATAAAAATCTTCAACATTTGCTAAACGACGCAACGTTGATTGACGTTTACGCGTTGGTGTTTCAATTGAATAATGGTGAACGATACCTTGTGTTTGATCAACTTCACGAACATCATAAGTTGTCACATTAGCACCAAACCATTTTTTCAAATCATCTAATATTGCCGTTTCCGTCGCAGAAAAGAAACTTAATTGAATGCCTGCAGGTGCCTGGCTGATTAAATCACGACAAGTTGTTAGTGTTTCATCCGTTAATAAATCATCCGCTTCATCAATGACAACTGATTTAACTTTATGTAATTTAATTTTTTTATCTTCAGCTAAATTCAATAAGCGACCTGGTGTTCCGACAATAATCTCAGGTTTTTTCTTTAAATTTTCAATTTGGCGTTTCATATTAGCACCACCAATAATAGCTTGAACTTTTAAATCAAGTTCTTTAGCCCAAGGACGAATGACACCTGCTAATTGCATAGCTAATTCTTGTGAAGGTGCAATAATCAATAGTTGAATGCCATCTTTAGGTATTAATCTTTCGAGTAAAGGTAAGCTGAACGCTAATGTTTTACCAGAACCGGTTGGTGCTAATCCAAGGATATTTTCACCTGATTTTAGAGGTTCATAAACGGCTTCTTGGATGGGTGATTGTGTTTCAAAACCTTGTTCTTTAAAATATGCATCAAATTTTGGATTCATTTTAGTCTCTTTCTTTTAACTTCATAGGATTAGTTTTAATAATTAAGTATAGCATATAAAAAATAAGCTTCCATTGATTCACAGAAACTTATCTCAATAATTCTTATTTATGATCAGCTGGAAATTCAATTCCGGCACTTTTCCTTAAATCAAACAATACTTGATTAACTGTCACACTAAGTTTTTGCCATTTTATATAATCAGCTTTGTTCGTTACGTCATTGGGGTTATTGATGACTCTAGCAAAATCAATCGCTTCAGCTAACATCGGATTTTTAGCTGGTTTTTGACTAAGTAGTTCTTCTTTATCAGAGCCATCTCGATAAAGAACCTCATTTAATTCAGCTGCATTATCCATCACAATTGTGTCTTTTAGGCCATAGATTTCACTAGTTAAATATGAATTTGCTGTCTTACCAATATTTAAGGTCACTCTAAAATCTTCATAAGTTAGAATTGCGACACCTTTACCATCAACACCTGTTGGTAACATTGTTGGATAGTACTGAACTTCAAGTGGTGTACCAAACCAAGAAATAGCATTATAAACAACGTAAACACCTAAGTCTTGTAATGCACCACCAGAAAATTTTGGTGAGAAGATATTAGGTTCTTCACCTGCTAAAATAGCATCATAACGTGACGAATACTTCATATAAGTTAAAGTTGCGCCTTGGATGGTCTCTAGTTCAGTTACTTTTTGTTCAATAATTTTGAAATTATCTTGATGAATTTGTCGAGCTGCTTCAAATAATTGACTTCCAGGATGTTCCCTAAGAACCGTCTGAATAGCGGCCATTTCTGTTGGATTTGAGACCACTGGTTTTTCGGCAATAACTTTTTTACCAGCTTCAATCGCTAATTTAATTTGTTCAAAATGTAAACTATTCGGAGAAGCAATATAGATTACCTCAAATTTATCTGAATTTAAAAATTCTGTCATATTATCGTAAAAATTTGTTGCACCATATTTTTCACCAAAATCTTTGGCTTTTAATTCGGTTCTTGAATAGACACTAGTCAATTGAAATTCATTAGATTCATGCGCTGCTTCAACGAATTGACCTGTAATCCAATTTGTACCAATAATACCTAATTTAATCATACCCAATACCTCCATTTTATTATTAAATTCATTATAACAACAATTGAACCGTTTTCATAACGATTGCTTTATTTCAATTTTGTGACGATAGATTAAATTTATATATATTTTGGGCAATTCTTTCCGCTTGTTAGCTAAAAGTGCTATATTTAAGTAGAAGAGTTCTAATTAGGAGGGATAGCTGTGAAGAAACGTAGTTTTGCACTACTAGGTGCATCATTTTTTATTGGATTAACGAAAGATATTAAGTCTATAACCGCACCTAAAACTAAGGTTTCTTTACCTATTTTTTATGCTGGACATTGGCTATTCTACGATGAATTAAGTCATCGACACCATAATTTGGATATTTCATCAGACCTCACAATTCGAATTGACGAACGTGCACTCGATGGTAAGATTGAACATATAGATGAGCGTGAACTTAGTTTCTTAGATGAATATGGTTTTCATCTAAGAATTGATGCAAACGATCAAGGACCAGTGAGTTTGTTTGACGAAGCAGATAACCGGACCTATCCCATTAAATTAGCCCCAATTGTAGAATCACAAGATGATAAAAATGAAGATGTAGATTAACAGAATTTTGTTGATTATCATCTTCATTTTTTGTTTCATTACACGTTTAAATAGTCTAAAATAGTTAAATACGCATTTTAATATAGAAACGAGGACCTTTTTCCATGAACAATGATCACCTAAAACGAGATATTGGCTTTTTCGCTGCCCTTTCAACTGTAATGGGAACAGTTATCGGCGGAGGCGTTTTTTTTAAAGTTTCAAGCGTTACACAACAAACCCAATCTGCTAACTTAACTTTATTTGTTTGGTTACTTGGTGGCTTTTTAACTATCTGTGCTGGATTAACCGCTGCAGAACTTGCAGCCGCCATCCCAGAAACTGGTGGCGCCATTAAATATATCGAATATACTTATGGCCGTTTCCCAGCATTTTTACTTGGCTGGGCACAAATAATCATTTATTATCCAGCAAACATTGCAGCTCTTTCAATTATTTTTGGCACACAATTAATTAATCTTTTCCATCTTGATTCACATTTAATTATCCCATTTGCTTTAATTAGTGGAATCAGTATCACATTGATTAACTTTTTAGGCGCCAAAGTTGGTGGTACCTTTCAATCAATTTCATTAGTTTTAAAATTATTACCTATTATTGTCATTGTGATATGGGGGATTTTCACTCCTGGACAAGTGACGTTTAGTTTAATTCCGTTAACATCCGGCGCGCACCAGTCTTTCTTTACTGCTTTAAGTGGCGGCCTTCTTGCGACCATGTTTGCTTATGATGGCTGGATTGGGGTTGGAAATATTGCCGGAGAGATGCACCATCCAGAACGTGATTTACCGAAAGCCATTATTTCAGGATTATTTTTCATCACAATTATCTATACATTAATTAATTTTGTTTTTCTTAAGGCTCTTCCTATTTCAGGATTAGCTGGCAATTTAAATGCAGCTTCTGATGCCTCAAGACAACTATTTGGACAATTTGGTGGTAAGTTTGTGACCGTTGGTATCTTAATTTCAGTCTACGGTGCCACTAACGGCTATACGTTAACCGGTATGCGCGTTCCATATGCGATGGCCTTAGAAAACCAACTCCCCTTTAGTAATTGGCTAAAACGCTTATCTCCTCATACGAGAGTTCCATATATTGCGGGCTTTTTACAAATAAGTATCGCAATAATAATGATGTTCTTAGGTAGTTTTGATTTATTAACAGATATGCTTATTTTTGTTATTTGGATTTTTAATGTACTAGTTTTCGTTGCTATCTTTATATTACGAAAACGTGAACCTGAATTAAATAGACCCTATAAAGTTCCTTTATATCCAATCATTCCAATCATCGCGATTATTGGGGGTATTTTTATACTCGTTGCGACACTATTAACACAAACGACGTTAGCACTTGTTGGTCTATTAATAACGGGACTTGGCATTCCTGTTTACTTTATTCATCAAAAAAGCCAAGGATAATTATACAAATAAAAACATTCAACTTTTAGAGCCAGATAGGCTCATATCCCTTAAGTCGAATGTTTTTATTTTTTATAAATTATTTAAATAGTTACTATATCCAGCAGCTTCCATTTCTGCTTCAGGAATAAACTTCAATGAGGCAGAGTTAATACAATAACGTAATCCGCCTTGGTCTTTAGGTCCATCAGTAAATACATGACCTAAATGTGAATTTGCTTCCTTACTTCTAACTTCCGTTCGTTGATAACCAAAAAGACTATTATCAACCAACTCAGCAATCTTAGAACCTGGGATTGGTTTTGAAAATGATGGCCAACCGCAGCCAGCGTCATATTTTTCTGCTGAACTAAAAAGTGCTTCCCCACTAACAACATCAACGTAAATTCCTTTTTGATAGAAGTCATCATATTTACCGGTAAATGGCGCTTCCGTTGCAGCATGTTGTGTAACTTCAAACTCTTCATTAGTTAAACGTTCACGTAATTCTTTTTCAGTTTCTTTTGACATAATGGACCTCCTAATGTTTTAAGATATCATTAGAATACTCTTTTTCACACTGAATACAATTTATCTGTTTGCAAAAAAAAGGCCAAAAGTAAAATACCTTTGGTCTTCCTCATCTATTATATTAAATTGGTTATTTTTCTAAAATTGTAACTGTTTCAATATGTGTTGTTTGTGGGAATTGATCCACTGGTAAAATTGGTTTTGTAACTTTGTAACCATCATCTAAGAAGCTCTGTAAATCACGAACTAATGTTGAAGGGTTACAACTAATGTAAACAACTTTTTTAGGTTGCATTTTAAGTGTACTTTCAATAAATGCTGGTTCTAGCCCCTTACGAGGAGGATCGACAACTAAAACGTCAGGTCTTAAGTTAGCATGACTCCAGTTTTCCATCCAGTTTTCTGCCATCCCAGTTTCAAAACGAACATTATCAATACCATTAATCTTAGCATTTTCTTTCGCATCTTTAACCGCTGCAGAAACTAATTCTACACCATAGATTTGACGAGCATGTTTTGCCATTGATAATGAAATTGTTCCAATACCACTATAAGCATCAATAACTGTTTCATTACCAGTTAAACCAGCACGTTCAAATGCTGCAGCATATAATTTTTCTGTTTGGACAGGATTAATTTGGTAGAAAGAATGTGGTGAAATTCTAAATGTTAATCCATTTAATTGATCTTCAATATAACCAGGGCCAAATAAAACTTTGTTTTCGCGGCCTAAAATAACATTTGTCTTTTCAGAATTTGTATTTTGAACAATAGTTGTAACCTCAGGTAATGATTCACGGATTGCAGCAGTAATTTCAGTAAACATTGGTAATTTCTTAGAGCGTGTTACTAAGACAATCATCATTTGTTTTGAGTAATGACCACGGCGAACCATAATGTGACGGATAATCCCTTTATGTGCACGTTCGTCATATGCTTCCACATGGAAACGTTGTAAGACATCACGTACAGCTACGATTGCTTTATCAATTTCTTCATCTTGAATTAAAAAATCTTCAATTGCAACAAAATCATGACTGTTTTTCTTGAAGAATCCTGTTTTTAATTCACCAGCAATTTCGCGAACAGGCACTTGTGCTTTATTACGGTAATGGAAAGGATTTTCCATTCCAACAGCATCAGATACTTCAATATCCAAATGCGCTTTTTTCAATAACTCTTGAACTTGTGCTTGTTTGAATTTTAATTGTGCTGGGTATGCTAAATGTTGTAAAGGTGCAATTCCAGTTTGTGTATATGCTGAACCTTTTGTTTCAACACGATCTGGGCTCTCATTACGAAAAGCTAAAACTTTAGCGAAACCAAAGTTCTTGCTAACTTTCATTACACGAATACTAACTTTTTCGCCTGGTAATGCATTTTCAATAAATAATGGGTAGCCATCAACTTTAGCGACACCCATACCTTGATAAGTTAAATCGATAATTTCTGTATCAAATTCTTGGTTCTTTATTACTGGAGGTAGTTTTTTCATTGTTGTCCTTTCGATGTTCCTGCGTATTTACTTTATTCAACCATGTTTAACCCCTAAAAGTCAATAGTTGCCAACTCTAGAAATAAAACAGGATTGAGGCCTTTACCAAGCACCTCAATCCTACTTAATTTCTTAGTTATCTCTTACTTTACTAATTGTACCATTACCGTCAACATCTTCACTATGCATTTCTTGGACTTCTTTTACAAAATGTTCTTCAGCTGTAATTTCGGCAGCCGTACGACCTGACGTAATTGACGTTTCTGGCAATGCATCTGTATTCGCAAAAATTTCGATATGTTGCTTTAAATTTTTGAAAGTCATTGGTGCATCACCACCATATTCACCATCAATATTAATCATCATTTTATTATCGACTGGTTTAGCAATTAATTTAGACGTTTTAACATAAATCACACGTTTATCATTAATATGCTTCCCACCATTTAACACAAGTGCCATTAAATGCAACATTTCGGCGATATTAGTCGCTTTAACAATAAGCAAGGTAAACTTACCGTCATCAAGTGAAGCGTTTGGTACGATTTGTTCAAAGCCACCTACAGAGTTCGTCAATGCTAATAAAAACATTGATGCTTTCCCTTTAAAAATTCCCCCATCATACTCAAGGTTCATTTCAATTGGTTTCATTCTAGGTAACATTTCAGCACCTTTAGCTAAATAAGCCAGATAACCAAAAAGTGATTTAAATTGTGAAGGAACATCATAAGTTAATTCCGTTAATAATCCACCACCAGCGATATTAATGAAATATTTTTCTCCAGCTTGTCCAACATCCATTTTAACTGTGTTACCTTTTGCAATTACTTTTGCAGCAGCAACTGAATCATCCCTAGGTATTTTCAAAGCTCTCGCATAATCATTTGTCGTTCCAGCTGGAATAACACCTATCTTAGGTCGGTGCTTAAGACCAGCAATTCCATTAGCAACTTCATTAATGGTTCCGTCGCCACCAGCAGCAATTACTAAATCAAACCCTGATTTAGCAGCTCTCGTTGCTTCATCTCGAGCTGAATGTTTCTTCGCTGTCGTCGCATAAGCACTAGTTTCATACCCGGCATTTTCAATGATGTCTAGAATACTCACGAGATCACTTTTTAAAGCCTCACGACCGGATGTTGGGTTATAGATAATTCTGGCTCTTTTTCTCATTCCGTTCCTCCACATGAATCTTATTTTAATAAGATTATCTTTGCTTCAATGAGGCCATCAATAATTGATTGACCACATTAGGATTTGCTTGTCCCTGTGTTTGTTTCATGATTTGTCCGATTAAGAATCCAACAGCACGATCTTTACCATTTTTGAAATCTTCAATTGATTGTTCATTGTTATCTAAAATACCATCAATAATGGGTTGTAACTTAGCTGGGTCAGATAATTGAACAAGTCCCTTAGACTCAACCCAAGCTTTAGGTTCGCTACCATTTTTAATAATTTCTTGGAAAACTTTTTTAGCAATCTTACTTGAAATTGTTTCATCAGTAATTAAATTAATCATTCCAGCAAGATTTGCTGGTGTTAATTTAGTATCTTGTAAGTTTAATTTATTTGTATTCATGAACGCATTAACTTCACCCATTAACCAGTTAGCAGCTAACTTAGGATCTGCATCTAACTTAATTGTGTCTTCAAAGAAATCTGACATTTCTTTTGTTTGTGTTAAGACTTCAGCATCATATTCAGGCAAGCCTAATTCACTTGCATAGCGTGTCCGTCGTTTGTCAGGCATTTCGGGAATTGATTCTCTAACTTCTTGAATCCAGTCATCACTAATATGAATTGGTGGAATATCTGGTTCTGGGAAATAACGATAATCGCTAGCCCCTTCTTTGACACGCATCAAAATAGTTGTACCAGTTGGTGCATCAAAACGGCGTGTTTCTTGTTGAACAATACCACCAGACATCAAGACATTTATTTGACGTTTTTCTTCAAATTCAAGTCCTTTACGCACATTTTCAAATGAATTTAAATTTTTCATTTCAGTTTTTGTCCCATAACCGGGTTGGCCAATTGGGTTAATTGAAATATTAACATCAATTCGCATTGATCCTTCTTCCATCTTCACATCAGAAACACCGGTAAATTGAATAACTTGACGTAATTTTTCAAGATATGTGTAAGCTTCTTCAGGTGTTTTGATATCAGGACGTGAAACAATTTCAATCAAAGGTGTTCCTTGACGGTTTAAATCGACATAAGAATAGCCGTTAGGATTATGCGTATTTTTACCCGCATCTTCTTCAACGTGCATTTCTTCAATTCCGATTTTTTTCGTTTCGCCATTAACTTCAATTTCTAAGAAGCCGTTACGACCAATAGGTTCTTCTGATTGTGTGATCTGGTAAGCTTTTGGATTATCAGGATAAAAGTAATTTTTTCGGTCAAAATGGTTATCCTTTGTGATTTCACAATTTAAAGCTAAGGCAGCACGCATTCCGTATTCAATTGCCCCTTTATTGGCAGTTGGTAAAACACCTGGATAACCCCAGTCAATAACGTTGGTATTCGTATTAGGTTCTGCCCCAAAATCAACTTTTGAAGGTGAGAATGCCTTAGAGTTAGTTTTCATTTCAATATGAACTTCAAGTCCAATTGTTGTTTCAAAATTCATTAGTTTTGGCCTCCTAACGTAGGGACTTCTTTATGGAAATCAGTTGCTTGTTCAAATGCGTAACCAGCACGATACATTGTTGCTTCATCGAATGATTTCGCAATTAATTGTAATCCAACTGGTAAGCCATTTGAGAATCCAGCAGGAACTGACATGCCGGGTAGTCCAGCCAAGTTAACTGGAATCGTTAAAATATCATTCATATACATTGTAATTGGGTCTTCAATTTTATCACCAATATTAAATGCTGTATTAGGTGCAGTAGGCCCAATAATCAAATCATAATCATTGAATACATTACGGAAATCATTGCAGATTAAAGTCCGAACTTGAGCTGCTTTCTTGAAGAAAGCGTCATAAGTTCCAGCAGATAATGAGAATGTTCCTAACATAATCCGACGTTTAACTTCATCCCCAAAACCTTCTGAACGAGAACGTACATAAACATCTTCCAAACTCTTAACGTCTTGTGCACGGAATCCATAACGAATACCATCAAAACGTTGTAAATTAGATGATGCCTCAGAAGAAGCTAGAATATAGTAAACGGGCACACCATATTTACTGTTTGGTAAACTAACTTCGTCAACTGTTGCGCCAAGTTCTTCAAACGTCTTAACTGCTTTTTGAATGGCTTCTTTAACACCAGCATCAACACCCTCACCTAAATACTCTTTAGGTAAAGCAATCTTCATTCCTTTAATATCGCCAGTTAATCCAGCAGTAAAATCAGGAACAGCTTGCGCTGAACTCGTTGAATCATGAACATCGTTACCACTGATTGCATTTAAAACAGCAGCGTTATCTTTAACGCCACGTGTGAATGGTCCAATTTGGTCCAAACTTGATGCAAATGCAATTAAACCATAACGTGATACACGACCATAAGTTGGTTTTGTTCCTACGACACCATTAAATGAAGCAGGTTGACGGATAGAACCACCAGTATCTGAGCCTAAAGCAGCAATAACTTCACCTGAAGCAACTGCAGCAGCTGAACCACCTGATGAGCCACCGGGAACCTTCGTTGTATTCCAAGGGTTTTTTGTTGTTTTAAAAGCTGACGTTTCAGTAGAACCACCCATAGCAAATTCATCCATGTTTGTTTTACCAATTGTCACCATTTGTGCTTGGCGCATTTTTTCAATCACTGTTGCATCATATATTGGATTGAAATTTTCTAACATTTTGCTTGCAGCAGTTGTTGTTAAATCCTTTGTCACAATATTATCTTTAACAGCCATTGGTATCCCGGCTAAGACATTATTTGCATCGATACCAGCAGCATCAACAGCCTTAGCTTGGCTAAGTGCCATTTCTTCGTTCATTGCGAGGAAAGCAGAAATCTTTGAATCACGTGCTTTAATTTCAGCAAAGGTTGCCTTCGTTAATTCTTCAGAACTCATTTCTTTATTAACTAATGCGTCATGTAAACTTGATAAATCTTGTTTGAAATAATCCATGCTTAAGCTTCCTCACTTTCATCAATAATTGCTGGCACTTTAATAAGGCCATTTTCACTATCCGGTGCATTTTTAAAGAGTAAGTCTCGATCTGTTCCTTCTTCTGCGACATCTTCACGCATCACATTGAGAACATCTGTAATATGTGTCGTTACTGGAACGCCTGTTGTATCTACTTCTGATAATTGTTCAGCCATTCCGATAATATCATCTAATTGACTGGTAAATAGTTCTAAATCTGTATCACTGAGTTCTAGTTTAGCTAACTCTGAGACATGTTTGACTTCTTCTTTACTAATTGACATTCAAAACCATCCCTTCAAAATTCAAATTAATTTCTTTTTAATAACTGGTAAATACATGCGTATAGTATGTGCTTTCTTTAGCTGTTTTGGCAAGGAAACTTTGCATTGTCCCATCACTACCTTTGATAGTAATGTCAATTGGAATCCCTGATGCTAAATATTTCACGGCCGTTGTTGATAAATATTGAGTGAAACTAATAATCTCTGTTTCACTATAAAATTGAGTTGTAATATTGATGTGCATCCCTGTAATTGCTTTGTTTTTATATTGTACCTGTGCTGTTACACCTGCTAAATTAGGAAAGAAACTTTGAACTTCAGTTTTAAAATTCGTAAATGTCGTTTCATCATTTGTATTAGGTGATGTGGCCGTCGATGTCGTTGGGAACGTATAACTCTTAATTGAAACATCATCCCAATTATCAATCGTCGTTTTACCATTCTTATTCACAGCGTAGGCGTAGAAACTACCGCCAACTAAACTATCGTTTGGTGCTTGCTTGTACATTGCCACCATGATTGGAACGCTATCACTAATTCCTTTGGTTTTACGAAGACGAGCAACCACTTTGTTAGCAGCTTCTTTACCCTTTTCTCTCATTGTTGCATCAGAAATAACGGTTTTATATTCAGCCCCATATTCTTCTTTTTGATAATAATCAACTGAGTTCATTCCGATACCTACCGAGATACCCGAGAGTGATAATTTGCTGCCTTTTTTTGTCATAAAATCTTGTTCTTCAACTTGCTGTACATACATGGGATTACGGTCTGTTTCACCCGTTTTACCATTACTCTTAGGGTTTAATCCGTCTTTATTAGCACTTGATTCACGTCCTAACCAGCTTTGAACAGTCGTTTTTGTTAAATATTGTCCTTCTTGGAAAATATAACTGTCAGTAGCAAATTGATCTTTAGATAAATCTAACAGACCAGATTCAAAACTTTTTAAATTCAAGACATTGTCATTTTGTGTGAGTGCCACACCTCTTGATTTACTTGTTAAATATTTACCATCTTTAATGACACCTTCATAGTTACTATCACTTGTTTGGCCAGTTGTCTGGTAACCAGAACTTGATGTATTTTTAGAGGTTCCCGACGAGCCTGATGAGGCAACATTGCCACAGGCTGCTAAGAAAATTAACGAGAAACTTAACATAAGTCCAATCTTAATTTTTTTCATATGACACTCCTTCCATAACTGAGATAAATTGTTGTTCATCCCAAATTTCAATTTCTAGTTGCTTCGCTTTTGTTAACTTACTTCCAGCATCATGCCCGGCAATTAATAGGTCTGTTTTTTTCGAAACACTACCAACAACAGAAGCACCATTTGCTTCAAGCCATTTTTTAGCATCGCTTCGTTTCAACTGATCAAGTGTTCCCGTTAGGACAACTTTCTTATCCATCACGGGACTACCTTCAGCTAATTCTGCAATTTCAGCAGTTGTTTTGCCTAAAAAGGTTAAGTTAACTTGCGCATTATCCAGTTCATCAATCAATTCACGAACTTGGTCATTGGCAAAATAAGTCACAAGACTATCCGCAATCACCTGTCCGATTGAATCAATGACGAGAATATCTTCGGAAATTGCTGTCATTAATTGATGAATATCTTTAAATTCGGCTGAAACCAATCGAGCAGCCTTAGCTCCAACATGCCGAATTCCTAGTCCAAATAATAAGCGTTCCACTGAATTTTGTCGGCTAATATCAATTGCATTTAATAATTTATTAACCGATTTTTCTTTGAAATTATCTAGCGTTAACAGTTGATCGGCAGTTAACTGATACAATCCTGCAACATCACTAATTAACTTATTTTCAAATAATTGTTCAACAATTTTAGGCCCTAGTCCATCAATATTCATCGCATTTCTAGAAGCAAAATGTGCCAGACTCTCTTTAATGAGTGCGGGACATTTTGGATTGATACAACGTAATGCAACTTCTTCATCCAGATGAACTAATATTGCTCCACAAACTGGGCAGTTCGTTGGCAAACTATACACAACACTGTCTTCTGGTCGTTTATCTAAGACAACTTCAGAAATTTCTGGAATAATATCCCCAGCCTTATGCAACTTAACCGTATCGTTAATTCTAATATCTTTTTGTTTCAGTAAATCCCCATTATGCAATGATGCCCGAGAAACTGTTGTTCCCGCTAACTGCACAGGATTCATGATTGCAGTTGGTGTTACGACACCTGTTCGACCAATCGTCCATTCAATATCTAGAACTTTAGTTTCTTGCTCGTCTGGCGGGAATTTATAGGCAATTGCCCATTTTGGAACTTTAACCGTATTACCAACTTCATCATGAATCGTGAATAAATTTGCTTTAATAACAATACCATCGATATCGTAAGATAAATCATGACGTTTTGCTTGATATTCATTAATGTATGCCGAAATTTCTGTCATATCACTCGTAACACGTGATTCAGTATTTGTTCTAAATCCAAGTTTAGACAAGCGTTTTAACGCATCACTTTGAGTTTTGACATCCGGATCAACTATATAATAGATAAATGTACTCAATTGTCGTTGAGCCGTTTCAGCTGTATTTAATTGTCGTAAACTACCTGCTGCTGCATTCCTAGGATTAGCAAATACCGTTTCTCCAGCTTCCTCGCGACGTTTATTCAACGCAACAAACGCCTTTGTTGGCATGTAACATTCTCCACGAACTTCAATTGAAATGGGTTCCGTCAATGTTAGTGGAATTGATTTGACTGTTTTAAGATTTTCAGTAATATTTTCACCAATTGTGCCATCTCCACGAGTTGATCCTTTAACGAATACACCATTTTCATATGTTAACGAAATGGCCAATCCATCAATTTTGAGTTCAGTATTGTAACTTACCTCAGCATCAACTGATTTTTGTAATCGTTGATCAAATTCCGATAGTTCTTCAATGGAAAAGACATCCCCCAATGAAAGCATTGGTACTTCATGCGAAACTTTTTCAAAACCAGGCAGTACCTGGCCACCAACACGTTGCGTTGGTGAATTAGGTGTCACTAAATTAGGAAAGGCTTTTTCAAGTTCTACTAGTTGTAGGTAGTGTTCATCATAAACATGATCTTCAACTGTTGGCTGATCAAGGACATAATATTGACGCGTCCATTTGATTAAGTCAGTTTTTAATTGATTCACTCTATTAGTTGCTTCTTCCAATGTTATGGCTTGATTTGACAAACTTGAACCCTCCTTTTATTTAGTCCACTTTTTTTGTAATTGGTGCAAAAGCTGTCAACAGACGCTTAATCCCTTGTTCTTTGAAAGCAATATCAAGTTCAGCATCCGAACCTGATCCTGAAACTTTAACGATTGTCCCAGTACCCCAAGCTTTATGTTCCACTTTTTCACCAATACGCCAAACAACTGCATCAGCACCTGTACCATTATCACGTTCAACGGTTTTAGCAGGTCGACGGTATGTTGTCGCCGTCGCACGTTGATTGGAATACGATGAATTACGAGATGGTGCTGCCGTTTGATTATCTAATTCAAGTAATGACTCATCTATTTCACCAATGAAACGTGAAGCTTGATTACTTTGACGACGACCATACAACATTCTTGAAAAAGCATTTGTTAAATATAATTTGCGTTCAGCACGAGTAATTCCGACATATGCTAAACGACGTTCTTCCTCAAGTTGATCATCTTCTAACATGGCACGAGAAAGAGGGAATATGCCTTCTTCCAATCCCATTAAAAAGATAACTGGAAATTCAAGTCCTTTAGCGGCATGTAATGTCATCAATGTGACTTCTTCAGGTTCTTCTTCAATATCATCTTGTGCAGAAACTAGTGCTAAATCAGCTAAGAAATCAACATAACGGTCACTATCATCTTCTTCAGCTTCCCAACGATCATCAAATTGCTGAGTTACAGACAAGAATTCTTCAACGTTTTCAAGTCGCGTTTCATTTTCAATCGTTTTCGTCTTTTTCAAATTAGCTTCATAACCTGATTGTTTTAAAATTTCTTTTGTTAACTCGGTCACATTCAAGAACTCACGCATTTTTTGTAATCCACGAATCATTGTGGCAAATTCTTGTAATGATTTTTCAGCTTTACCAGAAATATTAGCAAGCGCTGAGTTTTCAGCACCTTCAAGCATTGTCCAATTATTCATATCTGAAAATTCACGTAATTTGTCCACACTACTTGCACCGATACCGCGTTTTGGGACATTTACAATACGATCAAAACTCATTGAATCTTGATCATTAGCAATTAAACGAATGTAGCCTAAGATATCTCGAATTTCCAATCGCTCGTAGAATTTGTGTCCACCAACCATTTTGTAAGGAACGCTTGATTTTAAGAATGTCTCTTCAATCACACGAGACTGTGCATTCGTTCGATATAAAATGGCGAAATCACCGTAATTTAAGTGATTATCTTTAATTTGTTCTTGAATTTTTTCAACCACATAATGTGATTCATCATTTTCACTTTGGCCACGGTAGTAAGAAATTTTCTCACCATCTTTATTATCAGTCCAAAGACTCTTATCACTGCGGTTCGTATTATTATCAATAACTGCATTGGCAGCATTCAGAATTGTTTTCGTTGAACGATAGTTTTGTTCCAACTTAACAACATCAGCATCAGGATAATCTTTTTCAAAATTCATAATGTTATCCATGTTTGCCCCACGCCAACCGTAAATACTTTGGTCAGCATCCCCGACGACGCAGAGATTTTTGAAACGTTCAGCTAACATGTTTACTAAGGTATATTGTGCTTCATTAGTATCCTGATATTCATCCACATGGATATATTGAAATTTATTTTGATAAAAAGCCAATGTTTCAGGCTTTTCTTTAAATAAACGGATAGTTAACATAATTAAATCATCGAAATCAACTGCTTGATTTGAGCGTAACTCTTTTTGATATGCCGTATAAACTTTAGCTACCATTTGTTCGAACATACTTGCAGCACGTTCTGCGTATTCTTTTTCTGTTAATAAATCATTTTTTGCATTTGAAATTGCTCCTAAAACGGTTCTTGGGTCAAATTTTTGTGGATCAATATTTTGTTCTTTTAAAATACGTTTTACTAAAGTCTTTTGTTCACCTGGGTCGGCAATTGTAAATGCACGATTATAACCAATTTGGTCAATATCACGTCGCAAAATACGAACACAAAGTGCATGGAATGTTGAAACCCAAACATCTTCTGCCCCTTTGTTAAGTAATTTATTAACACGTTCGCGCATCTCTTTTGATGCTTTATTTGTAAATGTGATTGCTAATACGTTCCATGGATTGATACCTTTTTCTTCAATTAAGTAAGCAACGCGATGCGTTAATACTCGCGTTTTACCACTTCCAGCTCCAGCCATAATTAAGAGTGGTCCCTCTGTTTTTAGGACAGCTTCTTTTTGTTTGTTATTCATTCCGTTCAATAAGCTTTCAGTAGTCAAATTAATCAATCCTCTCTATAAATCAGTCATTATTTATTATAGCAAAAAAACGCCTTAACTTCTTTAATTTTTATGAATATATGTCTCAACTTGTTCATAAAAAAAGACGAACCGATTCAAAACGATTCATCCTTCTAATTTCATTTAATTTGTTGTTTCTTTTTTATCCCAAATGCCTGTATCTTCAATTTGATTCAATGCTTCACGAACTGAATCTGACTGAACCAAAATATGCCCAGCACGATCTAATTTATGATTTTCAGGGTAACGATAAAAATGGTAATACCAATTATTTTTAAGAACCCACTGTGTCTTTAAATCGGCACGTTCTTCTTCTTTTAATGACACCATAACAGTTGGTGCAAGGAATTTCACTTTTGATAGTGGCAATCCACAAATGGCACGTAAATGCTGTTCATACATGCTAACGTTTGTTGCTTTATCAAAAACATACCCTGATTGATGCATAGCGGGCACGACACGTTTAACATAAATTGCACCTGATTTAGTTACAAAGTAGCCAATTTCTAATGCGCCAGTGTAGTCTAGATTTTCCGCAACTTTAATGGCAATTTTATGCATTTCAGCAGAAATTTCTGTATCTAAGTTAGCTGGTACGATTGATTCGTGTAATCGATGATCACGATATTTATTTTCAACAGCTGGGAAAAAATTAATTTCCTTACCATTTTTGATAAGAACCATTGAGATTTCTTGTTCATAAGGAATCCATGATTCTAAAATATAGGTGCCACGTTCAACCAAGTACGCCGCATCTGAAATATCAGTTTGCGTATTGAGAACACTCTGGTAACTTTTACCAAACCCTTTTTGGATTGGTTTTAAAACGCTGGGATACCCAATTGAAAGTACAGAATTATACACATCTTCTAATGATACAATTGTTTCAAAAGGTGGAATATTAATATTTAATTGTTCAAAAAAAGCTCTTTCCAACAAGCGGTCTTGCATAATTTCTAATGCATTATACTTTTGTGGCACATAAGTATATTTTGAAATATATTCAATCACTTCTGAATTAACGTGTTCAGATTCATACGTCACAATATCTGTTCGTTCAGCGAATTCTTTCAATTTATCCTTATCATTCATCTTACCTACAACAGAATAATCTGCTAATTGAAGTGTCTCACTAACTTCATTTTGACTGTATGCTGCGATTTTAAACCCTAAATTTCTTGCAGCCATAGCCAACATTGCACCCGTTGGACTATCTCCGATTATTCCCAATGTACTTCCAGGAAAGATAACTTTTTTTTCCACTATATATTCACTACTTTCTACTTTTGCTTTATACCCTTAATCATACTGTTATCCCGCGGGGCAATCAAGTTTTAACAACCATAATTTAACAATTTTATAAGAAAATAAAAAAGAGCACATTTTGCGCTCTTTTCGTTAATTTAATCTTCAAAATGAACTTGATCACCATCAAATGATGAAATTTTAGCAAGTGATTCTAAACGTACGCCACGTTCATGAATTAATTCGGCACCTTTTTGGAATGATTTTTCAATTACAATTCCAATTCCAGCAATTTCTGCCTTAGCTTCGTCACAAATTTGGAAGAGTCCTTCAGCTGCTTGGCCATTTGCCAAGAAGTCATCAATGATTAAAACACGATCGTTTTCACCTAAAAACTTGTTGGCAACGGCAATTGTATTTTCAACTTTCTTTGTGTACGAGTAAACAGAAGCAGAATATAAATCATTTTGCATCGTAACGCTCTTATTTTTACGTGCGAAGACAACAGGAACATGAAATTGTAACCCAACGAATACTGCTGGGGCAATACCTGATGATTCAACTGTTAAAATTTTAGTAATTTTTTCATTTTTGAATAATTCAGCAAATTCCACACCCATTGCTAACATTAAATCAGGATCAACTTGGTGATTTAAAAATTGATCGACCTTCAATACATCTCCTGGTAATACAATACCATCTTGCATAATTCTGTCTTCTAAAAGTTTCACGTGGGGTACGCTCCTCTTGCTATTTATATTTTTTTGGGTATAAAAATAGCTTTTTCACTTCGGTATAAGTAAAAAAGCTACATTCCGGTTTTGAATGACTTAAGAATAACATAATATAAGGGTAATTTCAATTTGAATCTACTCATTTATCGTTATTATACTTGACATTAATCCCGTTTATTTATCATATTTATCTAAATGATATTGTTTAATGATATCTGTTAATTTTGTACTATAATCATTATCTGTTGCGTACCCATCAACTACTAAAGCTGCTGCTGCATCTTCGTAAGTTGCTGCAGAAAGAACGTCAGCAAATTGTGTTTTATTCCATGTATTTCCATTAGCTAATAATTTCGAATGAGACATAATTGCTTCGTCCCAATCTTTGAAGACGATAAATTTAGCCGTAACCGTCTTCCATGTGCCATCTTTTTCTTGTTCTTTAGTTTTGAAATCTTTTGCACGTGCGCCCGTTCCTTTAATTCCAAATAGGTTATTGTAGTCTTTAGCTAAAGAACTCGTTCCCCAATCAGATTCTAAGATAGCTTGTGCAATTGTAATACTAGAAAAGACTTTATATTTTTTTTGCATTTTTTGTGCTTCAGGTGCTACTTTCTTAATAAATGCTTGTTTTTTAGCTTCTGCTGCTGCTTTTTTTGCTGATTCACTTGCTTCAATTTTTGAGGTTGATAATGACGTCGCAATAGATTCATCTCGAGCAACATTCTTTTTATGAACGTTCATTGAAACAACGACTGTAATAATACCAAGAATTAAAATTAAAACAACAATATTCGCAACTTGAATTTTACCGTTCTTTACAAAAATCCCCCGACCATTTTTCTTTTTCATTAGTACACCCGTCCCTATACATTTAATTGTTTCACTTATTTTACCCTAATTCTATATCTATTACCATCGTATTTTTTCTCTTTTTATTAAATTTCTGTTAAGCTTGAGCTATCTTAAATGAGACAGGAGAACATAATGACAAAAAATTTAAATTGGGGAATTATTGGACTTGGTAACATCGCTCACAGCTTTACAACTTACTTTGATCAACCATTTGGTGAAATCTATGCCGCTGGCTCAAGAAACTTAGAAAAAGCGCAAACTTTTGCTAACGAATTTAATATTCCACATGCCTATGGTAACTATGAAGACTTATTAGCTGATGATGAAATTGACATCGTTTACATTGCGACACCTCACAACTACCATATCGACACAATCTTGGCTGCACTTAAAGCTGGCAAGCACGTCTTAAGTGAAAAAGCAATCACCATGACTAGTGATGAACTTAAACAAGCAACTGATTTAGCTGAAGAAAAAGGCTTGATTTTACAAGAAGCAATGACTATTTATCATATGCCACTTTATAAAAAAATTATTGAAGTAGCTGAAGAAAAAAAATTAGGCAAACTAAAAATGGTCCAAGCCTCATTTGGTAGTTTTAAAGATCCTGATCCAACAAATCGTTTCTTCAATCCTGATTTAGCTGGTGGCGCATTATTAGATATCGGTGTTTATGCATTAGCCTTTGTCCGTCAATTCATGACAGCCACACCAGAAATCACAGGTTCAGCAATGAATTTATTCGAATCAGGTGTTGACGAATCTGAAACGATTAGTTTACAAAATGCCAATAATGAACTCGCAACTGTTGCCTTAACATTCAGAGCTAAAATGCCTAAAATGGGTATTATTGCTTATGAAGGTGGTTACTTTACTGTTTACGATTATCCTCGAGCTAATAAAGCTGCTCTTGTATTATCTGATGGAACAGCTACAGAAATCACTGCCGGCCATACAAAACAAGCCATGAATTATGAAATTAAAGATGTTCAAGATATGGTTTTGGGTAATTTAAATCCTAAACCATTCTTAGAAAAAACAACAGATGTTATGTCAATAATGACACAAGCTCGTGAACAATGGGGCTTTAAATATCCTTTTGAAAAATAAGCTTCATCTGAAAAGTTATCACTAGAAATTGTTGATAACTTTTTTTAATTCCATGCTACACTAAAAGAAAAAGAGTTGGAGTTAATTTTATGAAACGAAAGAAACGTTATATTCAGAATCGAACACGTAATTATCTAATTGGACTTGCTGTCATTTTAGTTGTCTCCCTTTTCAGCGGAAAATTACCTAGTACTGTAAAAGATTTGCTACAAACAAATGGCAATTCAACTTCAGTCAATGTTAAAAATGGGACAGGAACAGCAAATACTAGTTCTATTAATAGTAGCAAGGCCATTAATGGAATTGTGGATAATGGTGCGCCAACCTTTTCAAAAAGTGATCTTGCAGATAATGCCAATGGTTGGATAAAATACGGCGCTCTTGACTCTCTTGGCCGTGCTACTCAGGCCAATGCTCTTTTAGTTAAAGCTTTAGAATCTAGAGGGTCATCAGCAGATTCTTCAATTCGACCAACTGGTTTTGTGTCAGGGCTGTCACCTTATTTTCATTCCCGTGGACATTTAATCGGTCGACAACTTGGTGGTAGTGGTGATAAAAAAGAAAATTTAGCAACATTATATCAAAACCCTGTTAACACACCCTACATGACCAAGTATGAAAACGCAGTTCGTGCAGCAGTTGATAAAGGAGATCATGTCCGTTATCAGGTAACACCAATTTTTTCTGGTAAGTCACTTTTCCCTAAAGCAATTCAAATGCAAGGTAAAAGTACAACTTCTTGGGGCAATATTAAATTTAATGTTACTATTTTGAATAAACGTTAATTCAAAGGAGTGTGTTATTCATGTTCACAGAATTAAAAAGTCAACTGATAGATTCAGCACCACAAACGCTACAACAATTATTACTTAATTCAAATATCCGTCAGACAAATGATGGCTATTTACAATTTCCTGGCAGCTCACTTCAAACACAATTTTTAGAAACAATGAACTTCTTAAAAACACCTGATACTATCTCTTTGAACTGGGATGACGTTTGTATCTTAGGTCAGACAATTGATGGTGATTATCTAGCAGGTGATCACTATTCAACAACCTTTTTTATTCCTAGTAGTCTGCTAGCAGATGATACTGAAATTCATCATATGCCTATAATCGACGCATTAATTGCACTAGAAAATGGAACATTAGATTCTAAAATTATTTCTAAATTCAACTAAAAAAAGTTATTAACAGCGAAATATCATTCGTTGTTAATAACTTTTTTATTTTTACCTATTAGCATCGTGTATTTTGTTCTCTAACTTTTCCGAACTATTTTTTGTAAAGGTCTTGCTATCAATGGCGCAACAATCCCTGCTAAAATCATCTCTGGAATACCGTTTGTGACAACTAGTCCCATAATATATGGTAATAATTGTGCCATATCAACTTTATAAAAATTAGCTGCTTGCCCATGATATAAAAGATAGATAAGGCCTAAAACTAAAACCGTATTAACCAATGAACCAAAAACAGAGGCAATAATCATGGCTAACGTTTTGTTTTTCCACCATTTATATAAAAAGTAAAAAATGACTGCTGTCACAATTCCAATTAAAATTCTTGGCACAATTGCTATAAGTGGATTTGTAAAAACAATGGGTGCAAGTGGACTAGTTGGCGACACAAACGCCCTGATAAATGTGATTAATCCCCAGACACCACCGATAAATGCACCATCTTTCCAGCCAAACACTAAAGCAGCAACAATCACCGTGATATGAATGGTTGTGATGCTTAAGGGGCCAACAGGGATGTAACCAAATAATGGCACAAAATTTTGAACAATAATGATTGAAATAAATAACGCCAAAATACTCATATGATATGTTTTATTATTAGTTTTCATCTACTTACTCCTACAAATTTAATCATTTCACTTCCGTTCCCTTATTATAACCGATTTAACGATTGTTACCATTTAATATGCAAAAAAATAGAACGTCACTAATTATAGAGGTAATCAGTGACGTTCTATTTTAAATAAATTTTATATTACATGAATGAGATAAGGGTCGTTAAAACAGGAACAACAATGATGAACAAGATTGTACTTGTTGTAACAATGTTTGTTGCGTATTTAACGTCTCCATGTGCTTCATTAGCTAAGATTGGTAATACGGCTAACATTGGTGTAGCTGATTGAACAATCAAAGTTTTTTGTAATAATGGTGCTAAATCTGCACCAGTTAAATGTGTACCTAAAAGAATAACAGCGATTAAAATGATTGGTGATAAAATAAAACGTCCAAGTAATGCAACGACTGTATCACGATCAAATCTGATACTCTTCAAACCGGCTTTAGCTAACACAATACCAATATAGATTAATGATAATGGTGTAACTAATCCACCAACATAACCTAATGTTTGGCTAATAAAATCAGGAACTGGAATTGCAAGAACCAAGAAGATTAATGCAACGATGAACCCAACAAGTGGCATTGGGATTACTTTAGCCCAGTTAATTTTCTTTTTCGTTTTATCTGATTTGTCTTTTGTTGGATCATCATTTGAAATTAAGAAAACACCAAATGCCCATGTTGAAACTGTATTAATAATATAGTAAACAAGGAAATATGAGATACTCTTATCGCCAAACAACGCAATATTTAAAGGTAAACCAATGAAAATTGTATTTGCATTAACAACGGCATTCATGAAGATACCACGACGACCAGGTTTGATGTTCAAGATATGAACAAGTGCCCATGCAATTAAGTAACCGATAATAACAGCAATTGCTGGGTAGAGTAAACTACCTGACAATGCAGCTAATTGATCACGTTTTAAATATTTTAAAACAGAAACGAAAATTGAAGCTGGTAAAGCAATTTTTGTAATTAATGATGAGATATTGCCACCAAATGAATCAGCGAACCAACCTTTAACTTGTAAAATGTATCCAAGTACCATCATCAAAACAACAACTAGAACACTTTGAATTGATTGGAAAAATACCATAATTAATTGTCCTTCTCTCTACGCTTTTTTTAGTATTTAGGTGTCCATTTCATATCTGAGACAGCCTTTTTAACATCTGTAATTGCTTCTTTGTTTAATTTTTGGTCAACAACACTTTGGGCAACTACTTCAGCAATTGTTTGTGAGAATTCTGCTAAATGTGTTACTGGTGGTAATACGGCAGCACCAACGGCTGTAGTATCAACGATTCCACCTAAAGCATGACTAGCTTGTGATAAGATTTCGCCATTAACTCTTGAAGATGTTGAAGCGATAATCCCAAATCCAAGACCTGGGTACATAAGTGCGTTGTTTGCTTGACCAATTTGGTAAGTAACACCTTTGTAATCAACATTATCAGCTGGAATACCAGTAGCAACTAAAGCTTTACCATCAGTCCATGCAATCAAATCTTCAGCCTTAGCTTCTGCTAATTTTGTAGGGTTTGATAATGGGAAGATGATTGGACGTTCAACATGTGAAGCCATGTCTTGAACAATTTCTTTTGTAAATGTACCAGGTTGTGTAGATGTACCAATCATAACAGTTGGTTGAACAGCTTTAACAACAGCTTCTAAAGAAGTTAATTCATCAGCATTAGCAAATTCTGAACGTTTATGCGTAAATTCTTTTTGGCCAGGTGTTAAGTCTTCTGTATCATCAAATAACAATCCTTGTTTATCAACTAAGAAGAAACGTTTGCGAGCATCTTCTTCTGAAACACCAGCGCGTTTCATTTCGTCCATAATTTGGTTAGCAATTCCGACACCAGCAGTACCAGCACCATAAGTAATAACTGTTTGGTCAACAATTGAACCTTTAGTGATACTTAGAGCACCTAAGATACCAGCTAAAACAACAATCCCTGTACCTTGGATATCATCATTAAATGTTGTGATTTCGTTTTGATATTTTTCAAGAATATTAGCAGCATTTGAACGGCCAAAATCTTCCCAATGTAATAACAATTCTGGGAACAAGTTCTTTGTACTTTGGACAAAGCCATCAACGAAGTCATAGTATTTGTCACCAGTTACACGTTCATGTTTGTTACCAAGGTATAATGGATCATTCAATAATGTTTCATTATTTGTTCCAGCATCAATAGAAACTGGTAAAACTTGTGAAGGATCAATTCCAGCAGCAGCTGTATAAACCATTAATTTACCAATTGCGATATCAACACCGTTGACACCCCAATCGCCCATACCTAAAATACCTTCAGCATCTGTCACAACGACTAAACGAATGTCACGTCCTGCAGCAGCATTTTTTAATGTTGCTTCGATATCTTCTGGATGATCAATTGATAAGAATGCAGCGTTTTGTGGATTTACATAAATTTCGTTGTATTCTTCGATTGAATCAGCAACAACTGGATCATAAACAACTGGCATAAATTCAGCCACATGTTGTCCCATTAAGTAGAAAAATAGTGTACGGTTTTCATTGAATAATTCCATTAAGAAATGGCGTTTTTCAAGACCAGTTTCTTTACTTAAATATTGTGCGTAGTTTTGTGTTGCTTGTTCTTCAATTGTTTGAACTTTAGCTGGTAACATACCAATAAGTCCTAATTCACGACGTTCTTCCATTGTAAATGCTGTACCTTTATTTACAAATGGGTTATTTAACATATCTTGTGCTTTTGTCATCATTAATTCCTCCATTATTTTTTTATATTTTATTTTCTCTTTAACTTACAAGAGCAAGAATACACCCCTTTAAAAATTATAGTCAAACATGTGTTATACTATAAATATTATTTATATGAGGATTATAAACGTTGATTTAGAGGAGATTATAATGAACATTCGAGATTTAGAATATTATCAACAAATAATTAATTTGAGAAATTTTTCAAAAGTTGCTCATTTTTTTTCAGTTAGTCAACCAACAATCACAACTGCAATGAAACGCTTAGAAACTGAATTAGACACAAATCTGATTATTCGTGATCAATCACATCATCAAGTTTCTTTTACACCAAGTGGTGAACAATTCGCTGAACATGTTAATATTATTCTCAAAGAATTAACAATTGCTAACCAAGAAATTAACCAACTTAAAAATGAGCACGTTCGATTTGGATTACCACCTATTATAGGAACGTACTATTTTCCGCAAATTGTCAGCAATTTATTTAATTCAGGTCTGATTAATCATCTAGATACAGTTGAGAACGGTTCCCAAGCCCTACTTCTTCAGTTAATAAACGGATCATTAGATATGGCTTTATTAGGTTCCGTTAAACCAATAGAAGATGACCGCTTAATTGCCAGAAATTTTGCATCTAAACACTTCAAGATTATCGTTAGCAAACATCATCCACTTGCTTCAAGAGAATCCGTTAAATTTTCTGAACTTCGAAATGAAAAATTTATTATGCAAAATGAGGGTTTTGTTCATCCAATCGCTTTTAAAGAGTTAACAACAAAAAATCATTTCAAACCAAAGATTATCTATACAACAAGTGACAGTCAGATTATTAAAAAAATGGTTACCGAAAATGTTGGTATTGGTTTTTTAACAGAACTAGCATTGGATGCTGCAGATGATTTAGTCTCACTCCCCTTATCGGAATTAGATCAACCTAAATTTTTAATGTCACTCGTTTATCGTACAAGTCATATTTTAACGCCTACACAAGCAAAATTAATTGACGTTTTAATTGATCCTTCTATCTAATAAGAGAATAACTTATACCTTAAATATAAAGGTATAAGTTATTCTTTTTATTATTTATAGCACCGCTTGACTAAATATCATTGACTAAAGAAACGTATGTTCGTATAATTGGATATATGTTAAGGAGGTTTCCTCGAATGTACAATTATAGTAACGAACCTAGAAAAGTCATCTTTATGATTGATTCAAAATCTTTCTATGCTTCTGTCGAATCAGTTGCACGCGGTCTTAATCCATTACGCTCTATTCTCGTTGTTATGTCTACAGCAAAGAATACAGGTAGCGGGTTAGTACTAGCTGCTAGCCCTATGGCTAAGAAAATATTTGGTATCACAAACGTATCACGAGCTACTGATGTTCCAATTCATGATAAACGTTTAGTTGTTGCCCAACCCAGAATGAATCTTTACATAGAAGAGAACTTAAAAATCAATAAGCTATTTCAACAATTTGCCTCAAATGACGATATTCACCCATACTCTATCGATGAGTCAATTATTGATATGACGACTAGTTGGAAACTTTTCGGAAATAGTCCCTATGAAGTTGCTCGTAAAATTCAACTTGCGGTCAAAGGGGAAACAGGAATTTATACAACCGTTGGTATTGGTGATAATCCACTTCTTGCTAAATTAGCTCTGGATATTGAAGCAAAACATAACCATAGTTTAATTGCTGAATGGCATTATGAAGACGTCCCCGATAAGTTATGGCCAATAACACAACTTGACGATATCTGGTCAATTGGATCTAAAACTGCCGAAAAATTACAAAAAAATCATATCAATTCAATGAACGATTTAGCTCACTTCAACCCATATGAATTAAAAAACAAATTTGGCGTAATTGGTAGCCAATTATTTGCGTTTTCTTGGGGAATTGATCGTTCAATCATTCATGATAAATATACCCCCAAGGAAAAATCCTATGGTAATAGCCAAGTCTTACCAAAAGACTATGTTATCCAATCTGAAATTGAAGTCGTTATTCGTGAAATTGCAGAACAAGTAGCAGCACGATTACGTTCTCATCACAAAGTGGCTACTGTCATTAATTTAGGCATTGGATTTTCTTTAGCCGAAACGACAGATTCTGGAAAAAGATATTCAGGCTTTGGTAGTTCATTAAAAATTGATTCAACAAATAGTAATGCCCAAATCACAAAATATGCCATCGACCTATTTCGAAAAAAATGGCGTCATGAAGCTCTAAGACATATTAGTATTTCGTGTGGCAAATTAGTTGACGATAATAGTCAACAATTAGACATGTTTGACACTAATAATACGGAACAAAAGAATCACAACTTGGACAATACCATTGACATCATACGAAAAAAATATGGTTTTAAATCGATCGTAAAACTTTCCAGTAAGTCTGAAGGTGCAACAGCTATTTATCGCGCTGGGTTAGTCGGTGGCCATGCTGGGGGTAATACCTATGAGTAAAACAACTGATGTTGATGCAAATTTGATAAATCAATTTTTAAAATATGATTATCACGATCGCGGTATGATGAAATGGCAAGGATTCTATTTAAGCGACCATACATCGGCTCGAACAAAAAAATTAAACGAAGAGACACGAAAACAGAAATTAACACATGACATTAAGATGAATGATACTAAAATTGCAGAAGTAATCAATTTGGCAATCATTAAATCCACCCCTGTCACTGTTGATCTCACTAATAAAAATTTGGATGATACACTTTTAGAACCTATACAGGGACTCATTAATGGCTGGTATGAAGATAATATAATTATCAATCATATCACCGTTAAAATTAATGATATTCATGCAATATCATTAAGCCAAATGACTAATGGAGAAGGTAGAAGAAGTATATAAGTAGATAACTTCTACTTACTATACTTCTTCTACCTTTTTTGTTTGATTAATTATAAAAAAACCTCCAGTATTGGATTGGTCCAATACTGGAGGTTCACTTTACTATTTTTTTTATTAAGCTTCTGGTAAATCTAATGTTTCGATTTTTGAATCTAACACTGGAGCATCGTCAGCTTTTTTAACTTTTTTAGTTGTTTTCTTTGGTGCTGCTGATTCTTCCTTAACTTCTTTAGCAGGTTCTTCATCGGGTGCAAATAATTTTGCACGAACTTCTTGGTCCATATCATGTAACATATCAGGTTTTTGTTCCAAAATATTAACGACATTTGGTTTACCTTGACCTAAACGTTCGCCATGGTATGAGAACCATGACCCAGCTTTTTCAGCAATACCATTTTCAACAGCAAGATCTAAGATATCAGCAGTAGCTGAGATACCTGACCCGTACATCATATTTAATTCAGCAATCTTAAATGGTGGTGCTACCTTGTTTTTAACAACTTTAATAGTTGTTTCATTACCAATGACATCCGTACCATCTTTAATTTGTCCACGGCGACGAACATCTAAGCGAATTGTTGCGTAGAATTTTAAGGCACGGCCACCTGGTGTTGTTTCAGGGCTACCGAACATGACACCAACTTTTTCACGTAATTGATTAATAAAAATAACAGTTGTTCTTGTTTTGTTGATTGAACCAGCCAATTTACGGAGAGCTTGTGACATCATACGAGCTTGTAACCCAACATGAGCGTCACCCATTTCGCCTTCAATTTCTGCACGAGGAACTAAAGCTGCAACTGAATCGATAACGACAAGATCAACGGCACCACTGGATACCAAAGCATCTGCAATTTCTAATCCTTGTTCACCAGTATCTGGCTGTGATAATAGTAATCCATCAATATCAACACCTAATGCTGTTGCATATGCGGGATCCATGGCATTTTCAGCATCGATATAAGCAACTGTACCACCATTTTTTTGGACTTCTGCTGTTGCATGAAGTGCAATTGTTGTTTTACCAGAACTTTCTGGTCCGTATATTTCAACAATACGGCCTTTAGGAAAACCACCAACTCCCAATGCGTAATCCAATGATAAAATCCCAGTTGAAGTAACATCAATCTTCGTGTCAGCTTTGTCCCCCATCTTCATGATGGCACCTTGTCCGAATTCTTTTGTAATTGCTGATAACGCTTTTTCTAGTGCTGCTTCGCGTTCTTTACCGTCTTTTCTTTTGCCGTCTCCGGTTGCAATACTTCTGTTAGCCATAGTTAGTAACCATCCTCTCAATAGTAGAACATCTGTTCGTTTCCATTTACTTATCATACCTCATTAAAATTTATATCGCAAGCGTTAAATCATCTTTACCGAAAATAAAAAGAACGATGCAATTATCGTTCTTACTAGGTATCGATGTATTCAATTATACTGCATGCTCATTAATTAAGTACGCCATTTTCTTAAATAATTTCTATTTATTTAACTTATTCCATCGATTCAATCTGACTAATTGTCTCTTTTAAAACGCGTCTGAACGTTGCAAGATCCTGCCCTGTAACTTGCGTTTCCAATTTACTTTCCAATTGATTCCAAAAGTCACTATTAAAAGTTGTTAGACCTTTATACTTATCCGTAACAGATAAGTGAACAACTCGTTTATCTGTTATATCAGCCTTTTTTTCCACTAATCCTAATGTGATTAATTTTTTCAAATGGTAATTCGTATTTGGCGTTGATTGATTCAACAATTTTGAAACGCGTCCAATTGTTGGACTGTTCAACTGTTCGATCGCATTTAGATAATAAGTATCAATTGTCCCCAATTGTTTAATGTTCATTAGTCCATCTTGTTTCCCATACAAGCTCAACAACTGATTTAATTTGTTGAAAGTCCCACTTAACTCAATCATTTTGACCCTCCTAGTTATAGATCGCCTTAGTTCCCACCCAAAATAAAGCAAAAAATTATTGATTTCTAATACATAAATGTTTATTTGACTTATTATAATGTAAAAAGAGGCGTATACACAAGTAATACGTCCCCGATTTTAATAAAAATATGTTATCACTGAAAACGTTTAACTACCTGTAACTGTTGAACCTTGCCAGCTAAGCATTCCGCCATATACATCAACAACATCATAACCTTTTTCAAATAGGATATCTGCAGCTTGTGCACTACGACGTCCTGATCGACAAATAATATATGCTTTACCTGTTAATTCATAATCGTCAACTTCATCTAACGGAATATTAATTGACCCAGGAATATGGCCTTCAGCAAACTCGTCATCTTCTCGAACATCAATAATCTGTGGCTTTTGTGCTAATAATAGGTCAAGTTCCGTAGTCGTAATTGTTGGAATATCATCTTCAAAGTTCATTTAGTTACCCTCTTTTATTTAGTTATGGTTTTTATTAGTCTGTATCAATTTATTATCTATATTATCATATGTTTTTATTTCATATTTTTCAAATATTTAGATTTTAATATTGATAGATTTAGAAGGCTCTAAGGTAAGACTTACGTCTCTTTTTAATTGGGAACAGCGTAGGTTATAACATAATACTAAAAATGGGTACTAAAAAGCCACTCCATAATAACGGAGTGGCCTCTTTATATTTAATTATTACTATCATGTATCACATGTTGATAAGAAACTAAGTTCTTCTTTAATTTTCCAAAAATTTTAACCAATGAATCATGAGCACTTTCCGTTGAACGATCTTCGGCTAAGTACTGCCACGTTGAAATAATCAATAACAGTGACACAAAAATTAATGGGAACCCAGCTAATAAACAGATAGCTTGGATTGTTTTAAAACCACCAACGAAGACGATACCAAATGAGAATAACATGAAAATTCCCATCCAAACCAAGCGGTTAAACAAACTTGGTTGCTCTGTCGGTTTGAGTTTTGTACTAGTAAACGACGACACGATAAATGCAGATGATGAAATCGTCGTTGCTAAGAAGATAAAACATGAAATCGCATAGATAACTAACATTACGTATTTAAATGGCAATGTTGAAATAACTTGTGCAATTGCTGCAGCTTGACCATATACATTCAGTGTATGAATTAAATCAGCAGCTCCACTTTGTTGTAAATAGAGTGAATAACCACCTAAGATTGCGTAGAAACTCATACATCCTAAAGCACCATACGCAAGCATCCCTAATATCACCTGACGAATCGTTCGTCCACGCGAAATTCTAGCAATGAATAAGCCCATGAATGGCATGAAAGTTAACCACCAACCCCAATAGAAAATAGTTTCCGATTTAACAGGGTCAATCGCATGACCTAATCCTGAAGCTGTCCCTGTACTCATTGCTACAAACTGAGTAACCATCAGTACAAGACTGTTACCTTCTGACTTCAAAATATAAACCGTTGGTCCAACTAACAGAACAATTAACAAAAAGCCAATGGCTGTCCAAATATGAGCTGAACTCAATCGATCAATCCCACCCTTAATTCCTTTAAACATGGTTAACGTGAAAATGCTGAACAGGACAACAAATAATGCTAATTTTAAAAGTATTGTATCTTGGACTCCCGTTAATGTTGCGATAATTTTTGATAATACAGGTATTTCCATCCCAACTGATGAACCAACACCGCCCATAATACCGAAAACGACAAGAAAATCAATTATTTTTCGTAAGATTTTTTTATAAGGCTGATCCCCTTTTAACATAGGAATCACATCACTAACACACATAACTTTCGCTTTTTTAACGTACATAACGTATGAAATAATTACAGCTGAAGATGCAAACATCATCCACGCCATTGGACCCCAATCAAATTGACCTAACATGTGAGCATTTTGATAATTAGCAGGAGACATCGCTTTAGCACCAAACAAAGGTTGTTGCACGTAGCGAAGTGGATCAACCATGCTAAGCATTAAAATACTGGCATCAATGGCCGTCGCAAATACCATACTACCCCATTTAAAATCACTGTATGCCGGCTTTTCGCCTTTATTACCCAATGTAATTTTGCCATAATGGCTTAATGCAATATATAAAAAGAAAACAAAATTGAGAATATAGATACCAAGGTAAGCCCAACTCAAGTGGGCCGTAATAGCATCCATTATTGAACCTAATTCTGCCTTCAAACCAGACCCACCGAGTAATAATCCAACTGATACTAAAATAAATAATGCCACAGTCGGTAAAAACATTTTTTTGTCGATATTCTGTTTTTCTAAAATAAAAATTTCCTCCTAAATTTTAGAGCACGATCTTTAATTCATCGCCGTACTCACTCCGATAATTCTGCTTTTAATTGCACAAAAAAAGCACACTGATACAGTTTCTCCACTAGGGATATCTGCACAGCGTGCTTGTTAGCTTTGCTATCTTATACAAATACTCATAACGTAAATTATAATATTCTATCGAATCACTTACCTGGACTCACGTCACCGTTATCATCTAGATAACGAATAATTCGTGCCGGGTTACCCGCAATTACGAGATCATCACCAAACGATTTTGTGACCACAGATCCAGCGCCGACAACGACTCGATTACCAATCGTAACTCCTGGTAAAATCGTGACGTGTCCACCCATCCAGACACTATCACCAACCGTAATTGGTTTACCCATTTCAACATCCGCATCACGTAATTTTGCAGATAAGGGGTGTACTGGCGTGTAAAATCCAACGTCTGGTCCAATGTAACAATGATCACCAATTGTGATTGGACAAGTGTCCAACATCGTTAAATGGTAGTTCGCATAAAAGTGATTTCCGATATGAATATTAAATCCATAATCAAATTCGATTCCCGTTTCGGCCCAAAAGTCTTCACCGGAATCAGCCAATAATGCTTTAATATTTGTATTTTGTTGCTTATTATCGTCAAGCTGGTTAATTGTCCGCAGTTTTCTCCGAATCAGTTCTCGTCGTTCAACTAGTTCAGGATCCAACTGCTCATACGGTTCACCATCTGACATCTTTTCTCTCTCAGTTTTTATCATGTTATAAGAATACCACTTATGTCATGATTTGTTAAATAGAAATTTATTTTCTATAAACACAGTAAAATAAAGCTATTTTATTAACATTAATTGAATTGGATTAATTTTAATTAGAGTAAATTTTAACCCTATTATTACAGAAAAATCTTCTAATAACAATTCACAGCATATTCGCTGTTCATCAATCATTAGAAGATTTATTTAACTTATTTTATCAACAAATAGTTGTGTTATTTGTTTAGGTCTTGTAATAACGCCACCGACAACTGCCGAAAATGCGCCAATATCAAATGCTCTCTTAACTTCTTCTGGAGTCGTTGTATGACCCTCCATAATAACAGGGATTTTAAGATTTTTAATTAACTTTTCTAGTAAATCAAAATCTGGGCTATCCCTTTCGTCCGTATATTCTGTATATCCTGACATCGTTGTAGAAACCATATCAAATCCATTTTTTTCAGCCATAACGCCTTCTTCATAATTAGAAATATCTGCCATGGCTAATCTATTTCCTTCATGAATTTTATTGACTAAATCAGTTACCTTTTCATTATGAGGCCGTTGTCTAACCGTTGCATCTAATGCAATAATCTCAGCGTCAGTTTCCAGTAATTCATCTACTTCTTTCATCGTTGCTGTAATATAGACTTCTGAATCTGCATAATCTCGTTTGATTATGCCAATCAACGGTAATTTTACTTGTTTTTTAATTTCTACAATATCAGAAACTGAATTTGCTCGTATCCCCACAGCACCACCCATCTCAGCTGCAAGGGCCATTCTCCCCATGATAAATGAACTAAATAATGGTTCACCTTCTAGTGCCTGACAAGAAACAACTAACCCATTCTTTATTTCATCTAAATTCATCATATTATCTCCCTTTATATATCACTAGCATTTGTCTCAATAACTTGTTTATACCAATCAAAACTATCTTTCTTGTAACGTTTCAATGAGCCATTTCCATCGTCATCTTGATCAACATAAATGAACCCATAACGTTTACTCATTTCTGAAGTTGATGCGCTAATTAAATCAATGCAGCCCCACATTGTGTACCCCATTAAATCAACACCATCCATAACAGCTTCTTTCATTTGAATGATATGTTCTTCAAGATACTTAATGCGATAGTCATCATGAACTTTGCCATCATCGCCTAACTTATCTAGGGCCCCAATTCCATTTTCAACAATAAATAGTGGCACACGGTAACGATCCCACATTGCATTCAATGTGATTCTTAATCCAATGGGATCAATTTGCCAACCCCAGTCACTTGTTTCTAAGTAAGGATTTTTTTCACCATTAATCATATTTCCTAACGATGTATCACCCGTTTTGCCAGCTGAAGTGACCGTTGACATATAATAACTAAAACTAAGGAACGCAACTTTGCCCATTTTAAGAATAGCTTCATCCCCTGGCTCCATCACAATATGAACATCATTTTCTTTGAAATAGCGGTTCATGTATTCAGGGTATTCGCCGCGGACTTGAACATCGGTGAAGAACAAGTTTAAATTATCATTTTCTTGAGCGGCACGAACATCTGCTGGATTAGGCGTTGATGGATAAGTTTGCATTCTAGCAAGCATACAACCTACCACAAAATCAGGATTAATTTTCCGTGCTTGTTCAACTACCAAAGCACTTGCGATAAATTGGTGATGAACAGCTTGATACCGAATTTGTAATTGTTCTCTCTGTGTTAATTCACTGTCAACAGCACCCGTTTCCATGAAACCAAATGAGCTAACATTAATTTCGTTAAACGTTAACCAATATTTAACCTTATCTTTAAAACGGTTAAGTACAACGTCCGTGTAATGTGTAAAACTAGCAATTGTGTCACGGCTTACCCACCCATTTTGTTTAACTGTCAAATCAAGTGGCATTTCATAATGCGATAATGTGACAACAGGTTCAATATCATACTTAGCTAACTCATCAAAAACGCGGTCATAAAATGCTAACCCAGCTTCATTGGGTTCCGTTTCATTACCATTTGGAAAAATTCGTGCCCATGCCATAGACATCCGGTATGTTTTAAAACCCATTTCTGCAAATAATTTAATATCTTCTTTATAATTATGATAGAAATCAATCCCACGACGTTTTGGATAATGGTCAGTGGTTTTATCGTCCATCGCTTCTTCAATGACTTTCATTGTGACAGAACCAAGATTCATTTCTGTTCTTTTTTCAGATTTACGAATAACTTCAGCAGTAGTCATCCCTTTGCCATCTAAATCCCAGCCACCTTCAACTTGGTTTGCAGCTGTTGCGCCACCCCATAAGAAACCTTTTTTAAACCCTTTTGGATAATCTGTTTTATACATATTAATACACTCCTTCAAAGTTTTTTGTTTAACTTATGTATCTGTGAACTATTTCAAATAGAGGTTTTACTAGTTTTTTTCAAAAAAATTACCTATTGATAACTAAACAAATAGTTATCAATAGGTAATGCCTGATCGAATCAGTTACAGCCCTTATTTGACAAATTAAGTATATCAAATATAGTAAGCGCTGTCAAAGTTAGTTTAAAGGCTTACTCACCTTGCCTTATTTTTTCAATAACCTGAATAATATTAAACGTATCCTGTAGGCTATGTCGCTCACAAGTCTTTGCACCAATTTCAACTAGATTAATAAAAGCTTGAATTTCAAGCGTCATATCATCTCCAACGATACTATAGTCCCGATTAATTTTTTGTCCATCATTTAATTCAATCGTATATTTTTCAATTCGATTATACATTGGAATAACGATACGACCTTGTTGCCCAACAATAATCGCAACTCGCGGTTTAGCTTCATTTATTGCGCCTTCAATGAGTGCCTGAGCGCCTTTTTCAAAATGTATCGTTGCTGAAAATTTTTCATCAATCCCATTATGCATGTCTAATTTTGATTCAATATGCGAAATATCTGAACCTAAAATTTCTAACACAAAACCAATTGGATAAGTACCGATATCGTTCAAAGCACCACCCTGTCCTTTTTGAAGTAAATATGAAGTTGCTTTTTGAGATGGAATGGCATTAGAACAAAAGTTAGCTGACATGGTTTGGATGGGTCCGATTGAAGCTAAATCTTGTTTTAAATGATCCATACCGATGTTAAATTTTGTTTTAAACGCTTCAACAAATAAGGTTTGATTTTCACTTGAAGCTAATTCAATTTCTTTCATATCTGTCGTTGTTAGTACAGCCGGTTTTTCACAAAATACCGGAATATTTAGCTTCAACGCCTTTAGTGACCACTCTTTATGCAACATATGTGGCAATGCGATATAAACGCCATCAATCGAATCATCGCCTAAAAGAGCTTGATATGAATCATAAATGGTTATATCTGGATTATTCGCTTTAAACACATCGTCATTAAATAATGACTTTGATCCAATTGCTGTAACTTGTCCATTTTTTGTATATCGAATACTTTCATAAAATCGCTTTGCAATATTACCGTAACCAATAATTCCAAAATTCATTGTTCTTATCTCCATTTCTATTTAACCGTTTTCATTAATTATAGCCGACTCATACAGTATGCACCAAATTAAATTTCAAACTCAAAAAGGTCACCCCATTTCCGGGGTGACCTTCTCGTGATTCAATCTTATTTTTTAACCTACAAGTTCAATTTTGTTTCCTTCAGGGTCCAAAATGACTGCTTCATAATAGCCATCCCCTGTTGTCCGAGGGCCACTAACAACTTCTATTCCAGATTTTTTAAAATCAATCACCATTTGATCAACGGTCACATGATTCTCAACAGAAAAGGCTAAATGTGCATAACCAAATCCATCAGGATAGCGATCTGTAATATCCGTTCTCGTCATAATTTCTAATCTTGCTTGACCATCTGGAAAGCTCAAAAAGTATGACGAAAATCCTTTAGTCCCATTGTCATAACGCACACCAAAAGTTGCCTTAAAATTAGTCACATAAAAATCACGCATTGCTTCAAGATTTTCTACCCATAAACCAACGTGTTCGATTTTCATTTGCTTAAACCTCCGTTGTTTCAATCGGAAAAACTAATTCAAATTCCTCACAAACCACTGGCATTGTCTCATCAAATGTCTTATTAACACTTTCTAATTCTTCTTCAAAAAAAGATTGATGAACACTTCGCCAATAAGCTAAATTTCTATCGCCTTCGCCTTCAAGAAAAGCATGCTCTTCTGTAACTTCGTTAAATGGTGTCACATAAACTTTTATTGTTTTCGTAATCGCCATTGGATTATCTTTATAATCAACAATGACATTGTAATCGCCAACTTTTGGTAAAGGTTCTTCATCAAAATATAAATTATAAGCTGACGATGTCCCTGTTTTAAGACCATCTAAAACTAATTTACCTAATTCTAACGTTTCTTTCTTAGTGACGCCAAATGACCATGCATCATAATTATCATGTTCAATTTTATTTGCCTTTTTAAATGCTTGCCAATACTCATAAATTGTCATATGAACTCTCCTTCAAGAATTTAATCTTCTGCGTTTAATATATCTAAGAACAACTCACCATATTTTTCCAATTTACTTTCACCAACACCTTTAACATCCAACATATCAGTTAACGTTTCCGGCATAACCTCACACATTGAATATAACGTTTTATCAGAGAAGATAACAAATGGCGGTACACCTTGTTCCTCTGCTAATTCGCGACGTAATTGTCTTAATTCTTCAAATAGTTCATTATCTTCAGGTAATGCTTGTTTAACTTTTACAGCCATTTTACGTGTAACTTTAGTTTCACCTTTTAAGACGCCAACTCCTTCTGCAGCAAGTTGCAGAACCGGATATTGGCCGCTTGAAGCCTGTAAAAAACCTGACGCAACTAAATAATCAATCAATCCAGAAACTTCCTTCTGCGATTGATCTTTCATCAGTCCATACGTAGGTAATTCATCAAATCTAAACTGCATCACCTTTTGGACTTTTGAACCTGTTAAAACTTGTGCGACTAACCCTTTACCAAAATGTTCACCCATCCGTTTTACACATGATAAAACCTTTTGGGCATCAATCGAAATATCTTGTGCATCTCGTGTATCCAAGCAATTGCCGCAACGGCCACATTCTGGTGCTTCATCGCCAAAATAATTCACAATTGTCTGTTGTAAACACTGTTGCGTGTTTGCGTATTGCGTCATTTCTTGTAATTTTAAATACTCATGTTTTTTATTAACATCATCCATTTCAGATTGGTCAATGAAAAAATGTTGAATCTGAACATCTTTTAAATTAAAAAGTAAAATTGCTTCACTTGGCAAGCCATCTCGTCCAGCACGTCCGGCTTCTTGATAATAAGCTTCTAAACTACCAGGTATCTGATCATGGATTACAAATCGAACATTACTTTTATCAATTCCCATCCCAAATGCATTCGTCGCAATCATTACCTGAACACGATCGTACAAGAAGTCTTCCTGATTCTGACGACGTTCATCTTCTTGCAACCCGCCGTGATACATCGCCACTTTAATCTTAGCTTTTTTTATTAATTTCGTTAACCGTTCGACTTCTTTACGCGTACTTGCATAAATAATACCAGATTGTTGTTTCTGTCCCTTTAAATACTCGAGTAAGAAACGATCACTATTTTGATCTTTAACGACTTGGAAGGCTAAATTTTCACGTGAAAACCCAGTTTTAACTTCATGTATAATCGATAATCGTTGCATAATATCCGCAGCTACTTGAGTTGTCGCTGTCGCTGTTAATGCAATAATCGTCGGATTCGAATTCAAACGTTGAATCGTTTCCGTTAAGCGTAAATAACTAGGACGGAAATCGTGCCCCCATTGTGAGATACAGTGCGCTTCATCAATAGCGACAAGATCAATTCTTAATTCCGCTAAATCTGCCATAAAACCATCAGAATCTAATCGTTCTGGTGACACATAAAGTAACTTAACTTCACCACGAGCAGCTTGATTAAAGCGTTCACGAACCTCCGTGTAATCTAGCGTACTATTGATAAAGGTTGCTGGAATGCCATTTTCATTTAAAGCATCAACTTGATCCTTCATTAAAGAAATTAAAGGAGATATCACTAACGTTAGTCCATCTAATATAAGTGCTGGAATTTGGTAACATAGCGATTTTCCGCCGCCTGTAGGCATAATAGCTAAAACATCTTCACCCGTTAGAATACGATCAATAACTTCTTTTTGACCTTGGCGAAAATTGTCGTACCCAAATTTTTCTTTTAAAACTGATTGTGGATTCATATAATCCTTTCTCTTTGCTCATTTTCTCAGATAATTCTATGTCTTTAAATTATAGCATAGGTTAAGACGCCACAGATGTTTTAGAAAGTGTTTTAATGACCGCTTCAACATCACCCAAATCATTCATTAGTCCCGCGGGATTTTGTTGAGCTGCCCTAAGTTTAGTCATATAATCAACGACAATTGTCGAATCACTAACACTACTTGTGTCTTCAATTCGATAATAAAGATAGTGAATTGAATTAACTTTAGGTTCAAGGATAACGCTTAGATACCAAGTGTTATCTCCAATTTCAATAGTTGCCGTTTCCTTAAAATGACCATATTCTTCTTGTAATTTGCCTTGAATTTGTCCAATCTCAATTGGAACCGTGGCAGGCATTGGTCCTCCAGAATACGCATCTGACGTATTTAATTGTACCTTAGTGCCACGTACTTTCGAATTTTTAAGATTAAATACAACTTTCATATTTGATGCATCTTTGGACCCTTTTTTAATGGTCCAATCAGCGGGTGTAGCATAATTTTTATGCGGTAATATAGCATCACCACCGACGACTATTTTTGCTTGGACTGGTAAGCCATTTGTTCCTGCGTTAATTTTGTATTTTTGGGTTAATTTTATATTTTCTGTCGGTTGAATTCGACTGATTTCTGCCCAACTAGCCGGTTGTGTATCTTTAACTTGAATTAATGTTTTAAATCCTAAGATACCTAAAAAAACTACCATCAAAAAACCGATTGATATTAACATATTTTTCTTCATGCCAAAAATCTCCTAACCTGTTACGCCTCTATTATTAAAGCTTTTTCTCGTAGTATATCGCTAATATTATTGAAATGATTATTATATTCGTATACAAAAAGAAAAGTAGTGCACCAATCCATAATAACGTACTTACTTTTAGAAATGCCCACAAAATGATAAACCCAAACGCTAGAATTAAAATCATGCTATTCATAATTTTTCCAATCATTGCGTTCACAGACTGATCAATTAACTTATTTCGTTCATCCACATTCTCCAGCTGTTCTTCTTTCAGTCCTTTTTTAGAAAAAGTTATATAAAATTGATAGGCCGCAATTCCAAATGATAAGACAACATTAATAAATGATCTAATCAATTTTGACCAATCAAAAGCATCTTTAAAATCTAAGTTCATTATCCAAATTGAGGCAATCCCCACAAACATAAAAAATAAACCTACAAAAAAATGTCGATAACTATAGATTTTCATTTTAATTCTCCTCCATCTCTAAATTTTCCTTTAGCTGAAATAACGCTTCAATCTGACAATCAAACAATAAACTCAAACGATAGGCCAACATTATAGATGGCTTATATTTACCTTTTTCAAGTGAGATAATTGTTCGACTAGAAACTTGAACTTTCTCAGCTAACTGTTCCTGTGTTAATTCAAGCTTAGTTCTGTATTCTTTAACTTTATTTTGCATAATGAACACCTTTCAATATGAAATATACTTCATGTGAAGTTAACTTCATAATATAATAATTATTTTCTTAAGTCAACTAGCTGATTATTTCTGGCACCAAGCATATCAATATAAATTTCTATTTATTTATACTATAATTAAATAAACATCGTCAGATTAACTAATTTAATAATCTAACGATGTCTTTTAACTAAATAAAACGTTTTAAAAAGGAGGATTAAGCATATGGTTCAATCATACAAAAATTTCTGGGAAAATATTTTTAATTTTTCTGACACATCGAATAGATCAGACTATTGGTGGCCTACGATTATTAATAGTATTCTAGGAGCAATTATTATTTATTTTTATACGTCACTCGTTGGCCATCCTATCGATTCGATTTATAATTTTAGTGAACTTACTTTTATGACAAGTCGAAATATTGTTATGTTTATCGTCTGGATTGCAAACTTTGCTGTTTCAGTTCGTCGTTTACATGATACTGATCGTTCTGGTTGGTGGATTTTAATCCAATTCGTTCCATTAGTCGGTAGTATTTGGTTCTTTATTTTAATGGTTTTACCCAGAAAATCAAATCGCTGGGGTTAAATTATATTGATACTCGATTATTAATAAGAGGTGCTGATAAAATTTATCAGCACCTCTTTTGTTTACGGAAAATTAAAAAGATAGCACTGTAATCGACTAACTTGATTACCGCTCTATCTTCATTTTTCAAAAAATAATCCACCCTGATTAACTAAAACATCTGCTACAGGTGTCTCTATTCGTTTATTAAGCACCATTTTTTTCGTCTCTGTTACATATTTTTTAAAATTCATTGTTTGTAAATGAGCTTGGTAATCCTCGTCACTCCGGTAAATTTCAACGAAAATCCATTGATTTAAATCTCCATCTACAGAAGCAATGTATGTCACTAAGAGTCCTGCTTCATTTTCAAATGATTGTTTCATAGTATTCAATGAAACTTCTCTAAATTCTTTAACCCTATTCGGCTCTATTTCAATACTTGTTACTTTGAGTATAGCTCTGTCAGGCTTCAATTCATGCAAGGCTGTTGTTTTTTCTAACAGTAATTCTGGGGATAAATTAATCATCGATTTTTCAATTACTGCCTGAGATGCGATATTACTAAACATTTTAAATTGAGCCGAATTTGCATGTTTTTGATATTGATCTTCGTCTTGATAAGATTCAATCACAATATTTTCAGTACCCGCCTCATCCAAATGTACACTGTACATCGCCAAAGTTCCTTTTTCTTGCTGAATTGAGGTCGTTAAATTAATCATCCCTGCTTTTTCAAATCTTTCACGATCAGATAGCTTAATTTTAAGTTTGAATAGTCTTAATAATGGGGCATTCTTAAGTTCTATCATTTATTCACCCAATCCCATCAAACGATTATAATTTCCATAATTAATCAGGGCTCGATCATCTTTCGAAAGATTCAACTGATCTAAAGCTTCAATTATGGCATCCGTTGCTCCAGCTGGCGCAATCCCTAACGGTGCATCAGTTCCAAACAGTACGTGGCTAACACCATAATAATCAATTGCTAACCCTAATGCTTTAGGATTGCCCAATAATGCAGTATCTACATAGAAACGTTTAAAATCAGCTGCCTGTTCTGGTGATAGAATATGGTTAATTCGTTCAGCAAAATAAGGCACCATTGCCCCAGCATGATGAACAATTACTTTAAGTGTAGGATAGTCATTAAAAATTCCTGACTGTACTAATTGCAACATTGCTTGCGCTAGTTCATATTCCCAACTAAAAATAATATTATTGTCTGGTTTACGATCATCAAAAATTGGGTGTAACAGAATTGGGATATTTAATTGTGCAGCCATTTCAAAAATAACCCGGTATTCCTTTGCAGCAATACTTTTTCCAAGGGCACGCGTAAATAACTGAATGCCAACTAATTCTGAATTTTTTAGCACTTGTTCTTTTATAATACGTGTTGCTTCATCGATGTTATTTAGAGGTATCATTGCAATACCCGCTTTAAACAAGTCTGCATTTTGTTGAACCATTTCAATTATTTCGTTATTAGCTTGCCAGCATAATGCCGCTGCTTGTTCTGGCCCTACGTAGTCCTCAGGATTCACGTTGACTGCTGAGATAACTTGTTGGACATTTCTGTTCCGTAATAGGCGTCTTTGTTCAATATCAATCAATATGGGATGTTTAATAAATGGCATTTTTTCTGGCAAGTTCGGCTGAATAGCTAACATCTCGTTATAAAAATGTGGTGGTAAAACGTGTGCAAAAACATCAATACTTGTCATTAACTTTTCCCTCCTACAACCTAATTTAGGTTTCTTTAATTTAGCTGATTATCTAATACTAGGCAAAAATGCTAAAATAGCCTGCTCATTCCTCTCACCTAATATAAAAATTTTCTTATTTTAATGGCTCTAATTGTTTGATAACTTTGGCGGGCACGCCGCCCACTACTGTATTGTCAGGAACATCTTTTGTCACCACTGCACCAGCTGCTACAATCACATTATCCCCAATATGAACGCCACCAATAATCGTGACATTTCCACCTATCCACACATCGTTTCCAATTGTAATTGGTTTAGTATAAGTAATTAAATAACGACTACCATCTTGTCTTTTTCCAAAACGTTTTGTTGCATCTAATGCATGTTCACCACAATATAACTTCGTGTCTGGCGCGACAATGACACGATCTCCTAATGTGATTTTGTTTGAATCTTGAAATGTACAATTACCGTTAATAAAAACATCATCACCAACAGTGATATGTTTACCATAAACTGTATTAAATTGACCATTAATAACGAGTCCTTCCCCAGATTTCCCTAACAACTCGTGAATTGCTGTTGCTCTTTTCTCTAGGTCAGTTGTCGTATTGATTATAGTGACTAATTCTTTACCCGCCGCAATCATACCCTGTAATTCTGGGTCGCGATAATCATAATCTTGACCTGCCAATAATTTTTCATGTTCTGTCATCATTTTGCCCCTCCATTCACTATTTGACGCCCTTTTCTTCCTTAATAATTCAATTGTATTATACTACTTAAATTAACTGAACTAAATTCAAAAGATTCGGTTCTAGTGATATTAAAAAAGAGCCAACCTAATTGTATTTACCCAATCAGGTTGAACCCTCTTACTTCACAATATTATTTTCAAACTTCTTCAACAACTGTTGTCGTTTTTCAAGTTTCATTCCTTGAACTGCAGCAAAGTTAAACCATTTCAACTGGTTAAACCCCATCTTCCGGAATGTTCCCCTAAATACCATTTTAGTCACAGGATTTCCAAAGATAGTTCGATAAATCCAACCTGGTGTTGACATAGTTGTAACCATTTTAACTTTCTTTAAATGAACCATCTCATTTTTAAATAATTTTTTATTTTCCTGCTCTGTATAAAGAATCCCTTTAGCAATAACTTTGTCAAAGAATCCCTTCATCATAGCTGGCATAGATTCCCACCAGATTGGAAAAATAAAGACAAGCTCATCTGCAGCCATGAGGCGTTCTTGATAATTCGCCGTCATAGAATCCGTTGGTATCTTCTTACGCCAAGATATTAGGTCTTCTTGGTGCATTACAGGATCAAACCCATCTTTATGCAAATCAATTACGTCCACAATACAGCCCTCTTTTTCATACGCTGCTTTAGCACTAACTAGTAATGCCGCTGAATAACTCCTATTGTGCAATTCATTGTATCCAGCGTCTGCAGTGTAGGGATGATCAAATATAATACAAATTTTTTTCATGTTCAATAACCTCTTTTAATTAGTTTAATAAATTTTCCGACTTTAATGACTTTATATAAAATACTTCAAGTGTCATTTATCTTTCTTGCTATAAGTGTTACATTTGTTACACTTATATTAATCATTTATCGCGTGATTTACAAGATACAAAATCGTGTTATTTGTTACACTTCAAGGAGATATAAAAAATGACGGAAAATAACCAAGCAAAATTAAGTAAAAATTTGATTATTGATTCTTTAATTGACTTATTAAAAATAAAATCTTATCAAGAAATCACAATAACTGAAATCACAAAAAAAGCCGGAGTTGCCCGGCTGACTTTCTATCGTAATTTTGAAAATAAGGACGCGATTTTACTAACTCGGTCCGATTACTTATTTGACCAGTTTTACGCCGAACTCAAGTCCAATCAAACAGAAATTAGTTTGAAAAACATTTTCAAGCTAGCTTTTAACTATTGGCATAATGATTCTGAATTTATGGATATCCTAATTAAAAATGATATTGTTTATTTATTGGAAGATTCTTTTTATACTTATTTTGAAAAGATTCTTAAAGATACGCCTAGTATCAGTCGGCTAAATAATACTCAAAAAACGTTCATTCTTGGTGGCGTTCTACGAACGATGTTGCAATGGATTAGTAGTGGTAGTCCTGCTACAGCTGAAGAAGTTACTGCAGATATATTGGAATTGATTCAGTAAAAGTATGCTAGATTTTAATGATTAAAAAAATAGCCCAGATATTTATCTGAGCTAAGTCTAAACCTCTATTTAAAAATCTTAGGACCCTTACGCATTTTAGTACGATCATTTCTAGCAGTAGCCTTCTTATTGAAGTTTCCGCCATCAGTTTGTTTCTTTTTGATAATTTCTAGCATTTTATCTCTATCAGTCTTTGCTTTATCAGCCATTAATGTTTCCTCCTTGCTCTATTAATTAACAATTTCTTTCAAAGTTAAAGATTCATATTATGAATACATGCCTTCAAATAAAGTTGATCTTTTATTATTCAACTTACGTCGATTTTAATTCTGTATGCCCCGCTAATCAGTATACAGTTAAAATAACTATGCTCTTAACAGTATATCATTACGACTATCTTGATATCAATAGACGTATAAATTGGATGCCTTTAATTAACCATTCACTAATAATGTTCAATCTCAACGAATTTTGTTCCAACCTTTTCAACGAATTCTTTATCATGATCAATGATTAACATCGGTGGTTGAAAAGCCAGAATAACATCTTGAATTTGTTGACGCGTGATAACATCTAGATAATTAAGTGGCTCATCCCAAATATATATATTTGCTGGTTCAACCAACGAACGACTCAAAGCCACTTTTCTCTTTTGGCCCATGCTCATTTGACTGATATCTTTATCAAATTCATAACGTTCAAAACCAAGTTTTCTTAATGTATCCAACATTAAAGAATAAGAAACATTTTTTTCTGCAGCGAATTCTTGTAAAGAACCAGATAAACCATCAAAATTTTGCGGTAACCAGCTCACTTTTAAAGGTGTTGCAAATTTGTATTGCCCTTGATACTTTAATTGACCTAGTATAGCAGCGATAACGCTCGATTTACCAGAACCATTTTCACCCTGAAGAATAACGCGCTCTCCCATCTTTAATTTAAAATCTACCGGTTTATTTACCGGCAATTGTTTACGAAATGCTGATAAGCCAATTACCTCTAGTAAAGTCTTATCTGACACTAATTTTTCAAAATTCAACGTTAAAAGATCTGCCACATCAATATTCTTAAGTAAAGATTTTTTCTCTTCTACTGCTTTATCGGCACGTTTTTTAATACTTAGTACCCGTTTCATAGATTTAGCTGCCTTGTGGCTAATAAATCCTCTGTCTGTCGCACCAGATACTTTCGCCTCAGTCTGATTAGCCCAACCCGATTTTTTCCGTGAAGCACCTTCTAATCGTTTAATATCATGTTGTAATTTTTCTTTTTCATTATATTCCCAATTATTTCGTGACGTATTTTCGTCAGCCCACGTATTATAATTACCCTTAAATTGACTGATTTTAGCGCGATCAATTGAAATAACATGATCAATAATATTATTTAAAAAATAACGATCATGACTGATTAAAATAAATCCTTGTTTTTGTCTTAGATAATCAGAAATAATTTTTCGACCGTTTTCATCTAAATGATTAGTCGGTTCATCTATTAATTGAAATTTACCTTCGCCAACAAATAAGCTGGCTAATAATATCTTAGTTTGCTGTCCTGGACTTAATTGATTAAATGGTTCCGTCAATAATTTTTCAGATAGTCCAAGTTTATCTAATTCGATTAAAATTTGCCACTGATCATAGTCTTGTAAGTCTGTGATACTCTTGATAACCAGCCACACTGACTCTTCTGGTTTAACAACTGTTTGAGGAAAATACTGAAATTCTAAATCTGTTCTAATCTTTCCTTGGTACTGTAATTGATTTTGTAAAATTCTAAATAAAGTCGTTTTTCCGCGACCATTTCTACCAATTAGACCTAACTTCCAGCTGGCATCTAATTGTAAATCAACATTTTTAAAAATTGGTGCTAATTGTCCATCATATTGAAAACTTAATTGTTTAATTTGTATTGTTCCTATAGTAATTACCTCATTTCTTTGTGAGGTCGACCGCTAAACTATCCATTTGATTCTACAAAAAAAGAGCATACAGTTATATGCTCTTCAATCGTTATCCATCAAAAAAAGTGGTTCTTTCAGATGTGAAAAAGAATTGATATTGCAAACCGTTTGAATAGTCAACATGCATAAAAAGACACACTTCGTCCCTTGTTTAGTCGACAGTTATTCGATTAACGATTTGTATTTACCAATGCACTTCACACTCCCTGTTTATTAATTATTTACAGTCTACTATAGTTATGGTAGATAGGCAAATTAATCAAATGTGATATTAAATTGGTAAGCAATATCCTTCATCGCATCAATTTGATAGTCATCCTCAACATCACTACCCCAACTATCAATACCACCAACACCTCGAACGGCGCCTAGAATCGATAAAACGGTACGATGTTCCGCTGGTAATTCGCTATGATGTGTCGCATTTTCTAATTCTTCAGCTGTATAAGGTAAACAACTAAACGCAATTGGTTGATCAACCGCACTGAATGTTAAACCCGTTTCAGAAGCCTGTTGCATACGATTATCCAGAACAGACTGTCGATAAACAGTTACCCAATCATTTTGCATATGCACACCACAATCTTGCGGAACTAAGTATGGTGTCACTGGTAACCCTTGAACTTCATATCGGCCTGGAATTCCTCCGGCCATTCTATCTGGATAAGTTTCTCCTGATAATCCTTGGTAACAAAAACGAGTCGCTGGTGTGGGCATAATAAATCGCAACCCAAAAACAGGTAATGAGGGTAATCCAGCTTTTCCTTGGTATGAAACTGCAACATTCATTTTTCCGGTTGCTTCAACAGTATAAGTGACCGTCACTTGCGTTTGCGGCACAGTCAGTGTGTTATAGATATAACTTATAGCCACTTTTTCAGCGACTTCATGGTTAGTGTAACGATTATTTTCTGGTGCAATCGGTAACGCAATTGGTTTACCATTAATAGCAACTTTAACTGATTGACAATTACTGAATTGATCAGCGGCCAACCACATCCCTGACTTTACTGGAAACTGACTCCCCTGATCGTTATCCGTTGTTGCACGCCAAAAAGTCGGTTTTGGTGAGCGATAAAGCCACTCTTTACCTTGAATTCTAAAAGATTCTGGGCCACCCGTTTGATAGGAGAAAATATAATGAAAATCATTTCCTTTTAAACCGAGTGTGACATCTCCGTAAATGACAGTTAACTGCTTATTTATCTGTGCCATAATAGTATTTTACCTCCTGCATTGCTGGTTTTTCATTACGTGTGGCAAAAACGAGTCCATCACCCGAAAATGCATAATCAGATGGTCGATCATCAAAATCGCCACCATAACGCAACTCATTTTGACCTGTGACGGGATCTTCAACTAACAATGCTTGATCGATAAAGTCCCAGATGAAACCACCTTGATAGGATTCATATTGTTGTAATAAATCAATATATGATTTCATCCCGCCCAATGAATTACCCATATCATGCATATACTCACACAAGATAAATGGTTTTTGTGGTGAATTTTCTAGATAGTCTTTAATTTCGGCTGGTGTTGCATACATCCGACTTTCAACATCTGAAATGACATCTTTGTATTCAGGCGCACGGAAAACACCTTCATAATGAACTAAACGTGTCGAATCTTTTTGTTTATAGTACTCATTCATTTTCGCTAAGACACTGCCGGCGTATGATTCGTTACCCAATGACCAAAATAAAACTGAGGGATGATTTTTAAATAACTCAAAATTACTTTTAGCGCGGTCTAAAACGGCTGCTTCCCATTGATCCGATGAGCCGGGCACATTCCAAGAAGGCTCAACTTCACCCATTTTCTGCCAAGAACCATGTGATTCTAAGTTGGTTTCAGCCATCATATAAATACCAGCCTGATCACAACGATTGTAAAAAGATAATCGATCTGGATAATGTGACGTCCGAACTGCGTTAATATTGTTACGTTGCATACAGTCAACATCCCAAGCTTCATCATTATCTGAAATGGTTCTTCCTGATTTAGGGTTCCACTCATGACGATTAACACCATTGATAATTAATCGTTCACCATTTAATAACATCACGCGATTCTTAATTTCAATTTTGCGAAAACCAACTGGTTGTTGGATAATTTCAATTAATTGCCCATCAGCATCTAAAATTTCTAATTGTAATGTATATAAATAAGGCCGGTCATTCTGCCAAGCAGTCACTGGTTGTGCTAAATTGTAGTGTTTTTCGACATCTGACCCACTCATTAATTCATCGCTAAATAACACCGCATCTTGGTCTTTGAATGTGACACGGACACGTTGTTCTGCCCCACTAAAATGAAGTTGTAAATCTACTTGTCCTGTTTTTTGTCCACTATCGTAATCAGGAATCACCCAAAAATCATCTAAATGTGTTGCAGGTTGTGCTAACAGTGTCACATCACGAAAAATTCCGAAGAAACGGAAAAAGTCTTGGTCTTCAATGAAGGCTGCAGAACTTCGTTTATGCACTTCAACTGCCAAACAATTATCCTTATCTTTTAAATAAGGTGTCAGGTCAAATTCGCTTGGTGTAAAACTATCTTCTGCGTATCCTAGAAAATGTCCATTCAACCAGACGTACATTGCCTGTTCAACACCTTCAAAACGGATAATAACGCGTTTATTTTGAAGAGTTGGTTCCAAGTCAAAATGGTTTAAATATGAACCTACTGGATTATATTCTGCATCACTAAACATTCCAGCATACTGATTTAAATCAGTATCTGAAAAAGCAGGTCGTCTATATTCATGTCCTTCCCAAGGATACATCGTATTAATATAATGTAATTGCTCATATCCTGATAATTCAATATGCTGTGGTACTGGAATTGTGTCAAATTGTTCTGCATCAAAGTCAGTCTGATAGAAATTTTTTGGTCGACTTGCTGCATTAGTGCTGTAACTAAATTTCCAAGTTCCATTCAAAGATTGTTCAAATGAACTTTTTTGTTGTAACATTTCTGCTTGAGTTGCATAGTACTTATGATCACTGTGAGCTGGTACCTGTCCAACACGAAAAACGGTTGGTGTATCTAGCCATTCAATTTCTGGTGTCATCTGTTTGCCTCCGTTTTATATAAAAGCGTTTTCATAATTAAGTATATGTTTTCTTTTGGAGGTTGTCAAAAAGCATTATAAAATTGAGACAATAAAAAAAATTAGATTTAAGTGAAAATACGGTAATCTCATTTTTATTTTGTGTAAAATTGATTAACTTCTTCCTTTGGGCCTTTTAATTGATTTTTGCAGTAAGTTTCAGTATCGATTGCTGTATTAATCCTTCTGCAAAAATGAAAAAATGTAAAGGGAGGAGAAATCGTTTATATACCCTTTACTTTTCTTTGTGTTTTAGCTAGGTTATTATCAGTAGTTGCTCCCAAAACCCAACGAATATTCCAAATAGAAGGAAATATCTTTAAATTTTAAATACAATAAAAAGGCTCTGTACTATCTGTTGTTGGGACTAGTGTAAAAACTATTACTGATGACAGTTTTTTTGTATAATAACAAAAAAAAGCCAAAAGTCATAAGACTTTTGGTTACGAGTTCATCCATGTTCATTATCCCTCAACCACCACAGATGAATTAATAAGAAAGATGGAACTCTCCGCATGCCTAATCATACTAAATTTTGGCTTAAAATAAAAGACAGTAGTCTAACGATTGTTGATTATCAGTCTTCTAATGACGGTGTCACTCGATTTAACCGTGTTCTTGATTACCAGCCGAAGGGATTGTCCAAATTGTGATATTAAAAACGAAGGACAGATTATCAGGTATAGTTGGCGTCAAACACCCATACGCTACCCTAAATTTTTTGGTAAATGTATCATTTTATCACTCAAACGAAGATACTTTAGCTGTCATGAGCGGCAGTCATACTTCCTTGTCCAAACAAGTGTGGTTCCTAAAAATTGTACGATTTCCAATCTATCTAAACAGCTCTGTTTAACTAAATTAGCGGAATCCGTTTCTTTAACTCATATTGCTAATGAAATTTCGAATCCTGATTCCTTTGTAGGTCGTATTTTAATGACCTTTGAACGTGATTTTAAACCTAATTATAAATTTTTACCTAAAGTACTCCTACTTGACGAAGTCAAGAGTACCAAATCAGCTACAGATGCCATGAGTTTTGAATTTATGGATGCTAGTAACCATGAATTAATCAAACTTTTATCTTTTAGAAGATTCTATCAAATAGAACGTTATTTTTATCGTTACTCAGCTGCAGCTAGAAAAAACGTGAAAATTATCGTAACTGATATGAATTATACCTATCCTAAACTAGCCAAAGAAGTCTTTCCTAACGCGATTGTCATCATAGATACCTTTCATATTATCAATTCAGTGAATCGTGGATTCACTAAAACTAGAATTAGACTGATGAAAGAACTTTCAAAATCATCACAAGACTACAAAGCACTAAAACGTTACTGGAAGCTCCTGTTAAAACCTTCTGAAACCTTAGATTTTAAAAATTTCAAGAAATGGACTTATTTCCCATACCTAACAACAGAAACAAATGTCGTTGATCATTTATTAGCGATTCATCCTGAACTAAATAAATCATATGAACTCATGAACCAAATAAGATCAACCATTCGGTTGAAGGACTGGAAATCTTATGATTTTACAGTTAGAAACACCGAAAGGTGTTCTGAAGAAATGCTTAAAAGTATTGAAACGTTGCTTTGTCACCATTCTGAGATTAAAAATAATTTTGGCTATTATTATACTAACGGTCCTTTAGAAGGAATAAACAATAAAATTAAGGTCATTAAACGCGTTGGTTTTGAATTTAGAAATTTTCGTAGATTCCGAACTAGAATATTTTATACACTTAAAATCCATACAAAAAAACACCTCACAAATTGCTTTGTGAAGTGCTTCAAAATATCGATATAAATATATATTAGCGTTTTGAGAATTATCGATTAATACTTCATGGAATCTTATCTATTTGAATCCACTTGTATCAATACTTTACAATATTGAAAAAGGAACAACATTGAATAAAATCCATAATACGAGATAAAATTAACACCATAAAATAGACTAGTCAAGACACCATTAATGGTGTCTTTTTTTATGCTTTACACACTCTCTACCCATTTAATATATGTCTAATCAATTTCTATTTCAAGATTTCCAGTAACGCTTTAGAGATACGCATTCTATCATCTGTGGTCATGCTTTTCAATCTGTTAATTAATTCGGGCGTATAAATGTCGTTAAAATCATTACTCATTAATATATCAGCCAAATTTAATTGTAAGGCATTCAGAACTAGTTCCAACTTTCTTGTACTCGTATCGTCTAATTGTCCTCTTTCGAGTCGAGCCAAATAGCTGGCGGATACGTCCGCCATTTCTGCCAATTCTTCAATTGTAAGTCCTAATTCTTTTCGCTTTTTCCGAATGAAAGTGCCCACAAGTATAATCATAAATCGCTCCTATTTATCCATATGTTTAATGATAAATTAAGTGCGCACACTTTCAAAGCTCTCAGTATACCTATAAAGTTACATAAAAAGGTAGTATTGAGTATATTTTTGAGATAAAATATATCATGTGAAGATAGTGCAAGATATAAATTACTTTTTTGGGGGAGGAGATTTTATAGGGATCGTTTGGTAAAGGTTGGTTAATAATTCGTTCAAAGAAAAGGGAGAAAATTATGAATAAAGAAGAACTTTTAGATTTTTTAATGGCAAAAAGAAGTGTTACAGCGGGAGCTGCAGTTATCCAACAACAAATTCGTGAAGCAGAGGCTAAGATTGAAAAAGGTAAGAAAAAATTTCGAGGAATAATCATCGCATTAGTCGTTTTAATTGTTCTTTTTATGATTACTAGTCAGACAAGTGCGGCGATGCCATTCATCATTGCTGTTATCGCGCTATTTGCTTTTAAATATTTTGTTTATATTATGCCGGGTAATGAATCTAAAACACAAGCCTTAGCAGACTTGGACGCTGAAATGGCAAATGAAGATTATATTGCAGGCAAGCAAGGATTCCCAGAGAAATTCTACAACTATTTCGATATTTTTCGTCTTTGGAAATTAATTGATGAAACTCGGGCACGTGATTTGCAAGAAGCCTTTAACATTTTAGAAACACAACAATTCCAAGAAACTCAACTTTCAATGCAGGAAGAAATGAGAGGCTTACAACAAGATATTGCCTCAAATGCACGCTTGGCAGCTATGTCCTCAACCGTCAGTGCATTTAATTCGTTCAGAAAATAAGATTTATTATATTAAATTTATAAAAATGGAGAAAAAATGTCAAAAAAAGCAAATATTATTACCGGTGTCAGTATAGTAGCTATAGTTATTATTGTGGCTATGTTTATGATGGGCAATTCAAATAAGATGGATGGAAGCTATATTTCCGACATGGGTGGTTCCAAATTTGAGTTGAAGTTTAAAGGAAACACTGTGACTAAAGTTGAAACTGATAAAAAGTCAGACCAAGGTACTTATGAAATTGAAGACGGTAAACTTACCATGAAATTTGATGATTATACAATGAAAGCTAGTTTAGACAAAGATAAAAAAACATTTACACTTAATTCCGTAACTGGTTCACAAATGATGGGCTTCGGATTTTTATTAGAGGGGTTAAAATTTGAACAGGTTGCTAAATAATTATTAATTTATTGGGAGGATATTTTATATTATGAAAAAATCAAACATTACTTTATTATCAAGTGCATTAATCGCTGGAGTTACTGTCGTTGGTGCTACAACAACGGCAAACGCTGCAACAACTACACCCGACTCAACTGAAACAACTCATACTCAAACAGTTCAATCTAACAGTCAAAAATTAGATGACGATATTAAAGACGCTCAAACTGACGTTGATAATGCCAAAGATACAGCTGACAAAGATCAAAGTGCTGCTGATACTTCTAAAGACACAGCCGATGCTTCTAAAGACAATGCTGGTCAAACTGAAGAAAATGCTAATCAATCACAAGAAGATTTAAACAGTGCTGTTGATAATCAACAAAATGCGCAAAATACTGCTGATAACGCAACTGATGAATCTATCAATAACGCTCAAGATGCAGTTGACGAACAAGACAAAACAAATAACCAATTAGGTCAAGACGTTGATAACGCTAAAACAGATGTTGATAAAGGTAAAACAGATGTCGATAATGCTCAAACTGGCGTTGATGAAGCCCAAAAAGGTGCTGACCAATCTGATAAAGATGCTGATAAAGCTCAAGAAAACGTTGATAATGCTCAAAATAACCTTGATGGCAAAGGTTCAGCCGAAGCCGACAAGAATTTAAGCAATGCCAAAGATAACTTGGATCAAGCTCAAACAACTGAAGACAATGCTCAAAAAGGTGCTGACCAAGCTGACAAGAATATTGCTGACGCACAAAACAATGTTAATAACGCTCAAACTGGCGTAACTGATGCTAACAAACAACAAAATGATGCTAAAGCTAAAGCTGACGCTGCTCAAAAAGCTAAAGATACTGCTCAAAAAGCATTAGATGATGCTAAGAAACAACAAGGTAATCATCAAGCTAACCAAAATCACATCAACTTAAGCCAAGACTACATTAATGCCTTAAAGGCTTATTCAGATGCTTCATCAGCTGACGCTAATTATCAAGATGTCATTGACAGTTTAACAGCTGCAACTGAAAAAGAATGGGCATTAAATGGCGGCTACATTTCAAATGACCAAGATAAAACTGTTCATATTAACAACCAATCAGATTTAAACAAATATCTTGATGACTTAAATGAATATGCTAAACAATTATTAAATGAAGTGCGTGACCGTTTTGGTAGCACACAAGTTGAAGTCTCAGAAGGTTCTAAAAAATTAGGTCAATCAATCGGCGATGCTTATACATCTAAGAATAACGATCCTGATGATGGTCATGACAATGCATTAAACAACAGCATTGCTAACGGTATGGGATTAACATACTTAACACAACAAGATATGAATACTATCTTCGATAAATCATCTGAAAATGGTTGGAATCTTAGTCTTGATGCTTTCAAGAAATCTATCTATGATTCAATGAATGCCTTCTTATTCAATGGGGGTGAATGGGGCCATGCCGTAAGTGTTGCTGGCATTATGGCAACATATACACCTGCCAATAACACATGGTTCGGTCTTGGCTTCGGTCAATTTAAACAATCTAACGGTAATATCTTCTTAACAAGTTTCTTTAACTTTGTTGATGACTATGATGTTAACGACGCTTCTAAATTTAGCACTACACCTGTTGAATCTGGAACTGTCAGTCAAGCTCAAATTGATAAATTAGCAAGCGACGTTACTGCTAAAACAGCAACTTCAAAAACTGCTGATGCAGCTCTTGCAGCAGCTAAATCACAAACAGTTAAAGCTAACCAAGCCTTAGCTACAGCTAAAACTGCTTTAGCAACTGCTAAAACAAAACAAGCAACAGCACACACAGCCTTAACTAAAGCACAAAACGATGTTAAAACTGCTACTGTAGCTGTTAAAAATGCACAAACAGTTGTTGATGATTTAAATGCATCAATGCCTCAAAAACAACAAGCTTTAAAAGATGCACAAGCTGCCTTAGCTACAACTAAAACAACACAAGCTCAAAAACACATGACTTTAGACGCAGCTAATGCTAAATTAGTTACTGCTAAAACTGCATTAAAAGATGCAACTGCTAAATTAAGTGCCGCTCAAGCAGCTTTAAAAGCTGGTCAAGACGCACTTGGCGAAAAAACAAATCATTTAGATGACTTAAAGAATGCTGAAGCTAACTTAGTTGACGCAACAAAAGCTGTTGAAGCTGCTAAAAAAGCATACGACGAGGCTGTTAAAGCTGCCGAAGATGCACAAGCTGCTTCCGTTGCTGACGATGCACAATATGCGAAGTTACAAGCAATCGCTGATGCATCTAAGAAAGCTTTAGACGATGCACAAGCTGCATTAGCTAAATTACAACATGAAAAAGACATCGAAGATGCTTTGAACAATGTTGACAAACCATCAACTGGTACTGATAACGATTCTGGTTCACATACTGGTCATGTAACAGGTTCAGACAATGGTTCAGATAAAGGTAACGTAACTGGTTCTGTTGTTGCTAAAGGTAGTGAAACAGCTAAAGACACGACTGACAACAATGGTATTGTTGCACCAAGCAATAATACATCAACATCACGTCTTAAAGCTGCTGATCATTCAGAAATCAATAACGCTAAAATATTAGGTGCTTCGGTATTACCACAAACTGACGAAACTAATTCGTCAGTCGTTTCAGTGATTGGTGCAGCTCTTGTTGGTGCCGTTAGTCTCTTTGGACTTGCAGGAACGCGCCGTCGTAAACACTAATTCGTTATTGTAAGGAGGAATTGAGATGAAGAAGCCTTTACTTGTAATGACTAGTATCGTAATGGTTGCTTTATTAACAGCGTGTGGGCAACAAAAGTCACAGTCTGAGCAAACAAGTCAGCCAAAACAAGTATCCGTGTCAGATAAGAAAAAGGCGCAGTCGTCAAAAAAAGCAGATACAACTAAAAAGACGCATACTAAAGAAGTAAATCAACCAAAAAAAGAATCCGTGTCAGATAAGAAAAAAGCGCAGTCGTCAAAAAAAGTAAATACGATTAAAAAGACGCCTGCCAAAGAAGTAAATCAACCAAAACAGATGAATTTAGATCAAATTCAAGTCAGTGATTACAGCAGTATCGTCGGTCAGTGGCAAATTGTGAAGTTAGAAGCACGGGGACGCGACTTACCACTTGATGATGTTCAGCCGTTAAATATTACTAAAGATAGTCTAGTGTCATCATCTTCGTTTACATTAAATAAAGCTGGCTTAAAAGATCAGAATGGGCTGCATGCGACGAAATTTGAAGTTGCTAATAATATCTTAACCGCCAGCTTAAGTAATGCAAGTGATGTTTCTATTAATTGGTCCGTCATGTTCTATCCCAAAGGGACTAGTCACGAATATGGTGTTAATACTGGTGAAGAAACGAACAAGCAGAATCTGATTGTTGTTTGGTCAAGTAGTAACTCAGTGACCGCGGTTTACAGCCAAAGTTAATATATATATAAATAGAAGGTCTACAATATCTGTTGCCAGTGATAGAAAAATCTATCACTGGCAACAGATTTTTTTGTATGACACTAAAAAGAGTCTCCTATGACAAATAATACTAAGGTTTTACTAAATATGAAATTTGCTGAAAGCACTCCTTAATCCAGCAGTCATCGGAGTTTATGGTACTTTAGATTACCTTCAAAAATGCCTGACACCCCTGCAGAGTTCTCAACATAATCAAATTGTTAGCTACGGATGGCGGGCATCTCTATTAGGCTACTACGTTATTCTAGTGGCCAACTTTAAGAAACTAACAATGAATTGAAACATATTAAACGTAATGCCTACGATTTCAGTAATTTTAGGAAACACATTTTCTTTGTAATGAGGATTATGTACATAAAAAAGGCGTTGTCACAAAGTGACAACACCCTCCATAATATATTCACCAACAATAGTTGCAATAGAACCAAAAATATTCACCAGTGACAACTGCAATATACCAAAAAAAACACCTCACAAATTGCTTTGTGAAGTGCTTCAAAATATCGATATAAATATATATTAACGTTTTGAGAATTGGCTTGCTTTACGAGCTTTCTTAAGACCTGGTTTCTTACGTTCTTTCATACGAGGATCACGAGTAAGTAATCCTGCAGATTTAAGAGCTGCACGGAAATCTGGATCTACTGTAAGTAATGCGCGAGCAATACCATGGCGAACTGCGCCAGCTTGACCTGAGAAGCCACCACCATTAGCGTTAACTAAAACATCATAACTACCTAATGTTTCTGTAGCGTTAAATGGTTGTAAGACTACTTCACGTAAGTTAGCAAATGGAATGTAATCTTCAATTGCTTTGTTGTTGATAGTAATTTTACCAGTACCTGGTACTAAACGTACGCGAGCTACTGAGTTTTTACGACGACCTGTTCCTGAATATACGACTTGAGCCATTTCAATTGCCTCCTTAAATTAAGTTTGTAATATCTAAAGTTTCTGGTTGTTGTGCTTGTTGATCATGTTCTGCACCACGATATACGTGTAATTTCAATGCTTGTTCTTTACCAAGAGTACCTTTTGGAAGCATACCTTTAACAGAGAAAGCAATCAATTTTTCAGGATCGTTGGCACGGAAATCACCAGCAGTACGAGTTTTTAAACCACCTGGATGATCTGTATGATGTTGGTATAATTTTCTGTCAGCTTTGTGACCAGTTAAACCAACCTTTTCTGCATTGATAACAATAACGTTATCACCAGTATCCACATTAGGTGTGAATGTTGGTTTGTTTTTACCGCGTAAGATAGAAGCAACGACAGTTGATAAGCGACCTAAAGAAATATCAGTTGCATCAATAACATACCATTTACGTTCTATTTCGCCTTTTTTTGCTAAATAAGTTGTACGCACGATTGTTTCCTCCGTTTTTTCATGTTGTTTGTTTGACACTCAAATAAGTTTCCGGGGCCTATCAGTGGGGCAAACAATACCATTTATAATATTAACTATTAAAAGTCAATTTGTCAATCTAATTTATGGGCATCCCACAAATAAATAACACCTTTTCAGATTTAAAATTGCCTTAGTATTCATATTGTCAATAACTTCTATATTACCCTAATTCGTCCGGATAATAAACCTTTTTTAAATATAATCCACTCGCCGGAGCTGTTTCTCGAGCTTGTTGTCGATCCTTTACTTCATATAACCGTAAAATATCATGAACCGGACGCCGGCCGTTCCCTATTTCTAGGAGTGTAGCGACTAAAATTCGGACCATATTGTACAGAAAGCCATTTCCATAAAATTCAAAAATAATTTCATGGTTTTCTTTATCTTCTCTCACGGTTGCCTCATAAATCGTCCGAACGTGATCTGTAACCTGGCTACCTGCCGCCACGAAACTAGAAAAATCATGTTCGCCAACTAAATCAGGTAATGCTTCTTCAATTTTGGCGATATCTATCTTGTATTTATAATGACCCGTGTAGAAGCGTTTAAATGGGTCGGTAAATTCACCTTGAGAAACACGATACATATATCGTTTACCATGCGTACTATAGCGTGAATGAAAATCATCACTGACAAGTTCGGCTTTTTTAACTTGAACATCCAGTGGCAATAAACTGTTCAATGCTCTCATCATGCTAGTTTCCGGAATTTCATGCATGAAGTCAAAATGAAAAACCTGTCCTAAGGCATGAACGCCAGCATCTGTTCGGCCTGAACCATAAATTCTAACTGGTACTTCTGATTTACTCATAATTGTTACTGCTTTTTCTAAGACAGATTCAACCGTCCGTTGGTTTGGCTGCCTCTGAAACCCTGCAAAAGCTGCGCCATCATAAGCAACGGTAATTTTAAAACGTACTGACATATTTATTCATCCTTAATTTTTGAGGTAGACTAATGCAACGGTAACGATAGCGAATAAAACAAAAGCTAACGTATCAGCCGTCCGCCATTTTAAAATACGATACTTTGTTCGACCTTCTCCACCCTGGTAACCACGAGATTCCATGGCAATCGCTAAATCTTCGGCACGATTGAACGAACTTACAAATAGCGGAATTAACAACGGGATAATTGATTGCATTTGTTTAATTAGCGACCCTTGACCAAAGTTCACACCTCGAGCTCGTTGAGCGTTCATAATTTTTTCTGTCTCATCCATTAATGTAGGGACAAAACGTAACGCGATTGATAACATTAACGCAATTTCATAAACTGGAAATTTGATTGCTTTAAGTGGTTTTAATAAAGATTCAATCGCATCTGCTAGTTGGAGTGGTGCCGTTGACAACGTCAATAATGTTGACATAAAAATAATTAAAATAAATCGGCAAAAAATATATAATCCATTTGTCACACCAAATTGAGAAATTTTAAAAATCCCCCAATGCCAGTACATTTGGCCACCACTTGAAAATAGCATTTGCAAAGCAACCGTAAAGATAATCAGCCAAATTAATGGCCGGACACCTTTTAAAAAGAAACTCATATTAATTTTTGACGCTAAAATACATCCTAACGTAAAAACTAAAAGCATAGAAAAACTTTGCCAATTATTTGCCATAAAGATTATTCCAACAAAATAAAAACTCAAAACTAATTTAGCACGCGGATCCATGCGGTGAACGAGTGAATCACCCGCTATGTAACGTCCAAAAATCAACTTATTCATTAGCGTCATGACCTCCATTTTGGCTTAGCAGCGTGACGAGGTCGTCGGCTAATTCATTCTCTGTTAAAGGCATCTCCTTGAATTCAAAGCCTTTTTCAATTAATTTTTTTGAAAATAACGTTGTTGTTGGCACGTTCAAATGGTTACTTAATAAGAACTCTGGATCAGCAAAAACTTCTCTTGGTGTGCCCGATTTAATAATCGTTCCTTTTGACATGATAATAGCGTGATTCGCATAATTTGCCACATCATCCATCTGATGCGTTACGAGAATAATCGTCAAATTTTGTTCACGATGAAGTTCTTCGAACATTGCCATCATATCAACGCGACCTTTAGGATCTAATCCTGCTGTGGGTTCGTCTAAAACCAAGATTTTAGGTTCCATAGCCAGAATTCCAGCGATTGCTACGCGACGCATTTGACCACCAGAGAGGTCAAATGGTGATTGCTGATAGATATTCTCTGGTAATCCAACTAACTTCAACATTTTTGTCGCTATTTTCTCAGCTTCTTCATCTGTTTTACCAAAGTTTTTTGGCGCAAATGCCACATCTTTAATAACCGTTTCTTCAAACAATTGTGCTTCTGGAAATTGAAAAACGATGCCAACTTGTTTTCGTAAATCGTTTAACGTTTTATTGGCCGTTTCTGGTGTAATGATTTGATTCCCAATTGTAATTTTACCTTCAGTTGGTTTTAATAGGCCATTTAAATGTTGCAATAGGGTCGATTTACCAGAACCTGTATGTCCAACAATTGCTGTAAATGAGCCGTCCTCAATTTCAAGATTGATATTATGTAGCGCCCGACTTTCAAAAGGTGTCCCTTTTTGGTAGGTAAAGGCTACTTCGTTGAATTTAATTGCCATAACCAATCTACCATACCTTCCTCTGTCATATAGTCGTCCGGAATGTCAAAATGACGTTTTTTAAGCGCGACTTTTAAGCGTTCTGGATATGGAATATCTAATCCCATATCTACTAATTGTTCACCAAGTGCAAAAATTTCAGCAGGTGTGCCTTCTTTTACCAGCTCGCCTTTGTCCATAACCATAATTTTGTCAGCACTTGCCGCTTCATTAATATCATGCGTGATTGAAATAATTGTTAGCCCACGTTCTTCTTTGAGTTGATGTATTAGGCTCAAAACTTCGTCACGACCTTCTGGATCCAACATGCTAGTTGATTCATCCAAGATGATAACTTCTGGCCTTAGAGCGACAATTCCAGCGATTGCGACACGTTGTTTCTGTCCCCCAGATAGTCTAGCAGGTTCCTTGGCCGCAAACTCCCACATATCTACACGTTCAAGCGCGTCTCTGACTCGTTCTTGCATTTCTTTACGTTCTATTCCATTGTTTTCAAGTCCAAATGCAACGTCATCTTCAACAGTTGCTCCCACAAACTGGTTATCTGGGTTTTGAAAAACGATGCCAATCTTACGACGAATATCCCAGACCGTTTCTGGTGATAAAATAAGGCCATCTACTGTGATTTCACCTGATTGAGGTGCTAGCAAGCCATTAATATTTTTAGATAATGTACTTTTCCCACTACCGTTATGACCAATAATTGCAACCCAGTCACCTTTTTCAATCGTAAAGGACACATCTTTAAGTGCCATTTCACTCATTTCTTTTTGTGCTTCATATTGATAATTTAAATGATCAACTTTAATTAATTCAGTCATTGTTACTGTCCTCACAATTCACAAGATAACTTACGTTTTGCATTATATCACAGGCCAAAATGAACTCAGTGTATTTATACTTTTACTCTTTATAGTTGTCCTATCTATACAACATACATCTAAAATGCATTTTTTGTACTTTTAAGCTCTTAATTAACAATAAACAGCCATTTAGTCACACCTTTTTATATTGCGCTAAGAACTGCATTTTAAGCTAAATTTCTCTCACCATTTGATAATTAACTAGATTTTGTTGATGTCGATAATTATCTTATCTTTTTATAATTTTAAACCCATAATGTTCAAAAAAAGAGACAGCAGTTATTGAAGCCTCTACCGTTTGTACATTTATTTGTAATTCATTCCTTTGGTAATTTGTTAATTCTGTTAAAATAAGCGCTCCGATATGCTGTCGAATCATAGAACTCTCTACGTACAGCATATCAATATGTCCTGTTACTTCAAGGTTACCAAATCCTATGACCTTTAAATCTTTGATGGCAAGTAGCGTAAATGATTCACTTAATCGTTTATGCCATGCACTCAGATCTGGATTATTCTGCACCCACTCATTAATTTCTAGTTGTGAATAATCTTGTCGGTTAATCTCTTGAATTGTTTGGTTGAATAATGTCGTTATTTCCGATAAATATTTACTATCATAACGGTAAAGTTGTATTGAACTTTGTGCCATCACATTACCCCCTAAACAGATTAAGAATACTATTATCATACTAGGTTTTAGCACATAAAAAAAGGGTTCTGAACACATTATTAAAATGTGTTCAGAACCCTTTTTTCAGACCTCATTAGACAATAAAAAATCACTATGAAGGATGACCGGCAAATCACAAATGTGAAGAACCTTCAAACTAGACTAAGATTACTCCATCATCATAACGTTTGTTTTTAATCATCAATCAAAGTGAAAAATTATCTGTTAACGAATTATACTAATTCAATAATAACCATTTGTGCGGCATCGCCACGACGAGGCATTGTTTTCATAGTTCTAGTGTATCCACCATTACGTTCAGCGTAACGAGGAGCTACATCAGAAAATAATTTTTGTAATGCTGATTGAACAGTGACATCGTCACCATCTTCTTTCACGTCAGCAACTGTGTTTCTTACGAAAGCAGCAGCACGACGACGTGAAGCTAAATCACCACGTTTACCTAAAGAAATCATTTTATCGGCAGATTTGCGTACTTCTTTAGCGCGAGCTTCAGTAGTCACAATTCGTTCGTTGATAATAAGACTTGTTGTTAAATCACGTAACATTGCTTTACGTTGAGAACTTGTACGTCCTAATTTGCGGTAACTCATGAATAGTTTCCCTCCCTCTATATAATATTAGTCATCATGACGTAATGATAAATCAAGCGCAGCTAATTTAGCTTTAACTTCTTCCAATGATTTACGGCCCAAGTTACGGACTTTCATCATGTCAGCTTCGGATTTATTCGTTAATTCTTGAACCGTGTTGATTCCAGCACGTTTCAAACAATTGTATGAACGAACTGATAAATCAAGTTCTTCAATCGTCATTTCGAGCATTTTTTCTTTATGTGTTTCTTCTTTTTCAACCATAATTTCAGCATTTTTAGCTTCATCGGTTAAATCAACAAATAAAGTCAAATGCTCAGTTAAAATTTTAGCCGACAAACTAATGGCTTCGCTTGGTGTAATTGAACCATTAGTCCAAACATCAAGTGTCAATTTGTCATAATCATCTTTTTGACCAACACGTGTTTTTTCTACTTGGTAGTTCACACGTTCGATTGGGGTATAAATGGAGTCAATTGGTAATACGCCAATTGGCATATCTTCCGCTTTGTTTTGATCAGCAGATACGTATCCACGACCATTGCTAGCGTTCATGCGAACATGAAAAGATGCACCTTCTGCGACTGTACAAATGTACAAGTCGGGATTTAATACTTCAACATCACTGTTTACAATGATGTCACCGGCAGTAACCTCTGCGGGACCTTTCACATCAATTTCGATGGATTGGTCTTCATCAGCAGCTAACTTCAAAGCAACTTTCTTAATATTCAAGATAATTTGAGTAACATCTTCCAATACGCCTTCAATAGTTGAAAACTCATGTAAAACACCATCAATTTGAATATTAGTAATAGATGCGCCTGGTAAGGAAGATAATAGAATCCGACGAAGTGAATTACCTAATGTCGTACCATAACCGCGTTCAAGTGGTTCTACAACAAATTTACCATAGTTAGGACTTTCATCTATCTTATGAATATTTGGTTTTTCAAATTCAATCATTCTTATCTTTACCCCTTTCAAAACGTAACGTGTAATCTAGTGAAAACATTATGAAGTTCAACTCCGTAATGAATATTAATCCACGTTAAACACGACGGCGTTTTGGAGGACGACATCCATTATGAGGCACTGGAGTAACATCGCGAATTGCTGTTACTTCAAGACCAGTAGTTTGTAAAGCACGGATTGCGGCTTCACGGCCAGAACCAGGTCCTTTAACTGCTACTTCAACAGTCTTCATACCATTTTCCATTGAGCCTTTAGCTGCAGCTTCTGCTGCCATTTGTGCTGCGAATGGTGTAGATTTACGACTACCTCTAAAACCTAATGCACCAGCTGATGACCATGCAACAGCGTTACCGTTAACATCAGTAATCATAACAAGTGTATTGTTAAAAGTAGAATGAATATGTGCAACACCGGCTTCAATATGTTTTTTAACACGGCGTTTGCGAGAAACTTTCTTAGTTGCCATAAATAGTATTACCTCCTTAATCTAGTAATTATTTCTTGCGGCCTGCAATTGATGTAGCTGGGCCTTTACGTGTACGAGCGTTGTTTTTCGTGTTTTGTCCACGAACTGGTAAACCACGACGATGACGCATGCCTCGGTACGTTCCAATTTCTTGGAGACGTTTAATGTTTAAACTGATTTCGCGACGTAAGTCACCTTCAATTTTAAATTGATCAACAACTTTACGGATTGCATCCTCTTGGTCAGTTGTTAAATCACGAGTTCTAATATCTTCTGATACTTCTGCTTCTACCAAGATCTTAGCAGCAGTTGTATTACCGATTCCATAAATGTAAGTTAATGCTACCACGATTCTTTTATCACGTGGAATATCAATACCTGCAATACGAGCCATAACAATTACACCTCCTAATTTTTATTATCCTTGACGTTGTTTATGTTTTGGATTTGCGCTACAAATGATCATAACTCGACCTTTGCGCTTGATAACTTTACAATGTTCACACATTGGTTTTACTGATGGTCTTACTTTCATTGAATTATACCTCCTAAAAGTTTTTGAAGTACAATCTATTTAAAGCGATAAGTAATACGACCCTTACTTAAATCGTAAGGAGACATTTCAACCGTCACTTTATCACCAGGTAAAATACGAATATAATTCTTACGAATTTTACCAGAGACATGAGCTAAAATTTCATGATCATTTTCAAGTACAACTCGAAAAGTCGCATTGGGTAACGTTTCACGGACCGTACCCTCAATCTCAATTACTTCTTCTTTCGCCACGTAAATGTACCTCCTTAAAATCGTGTTTTAACTTTACATGTAAAAATGGCGAGAATTAGACACTCTCACCCGTTCTTATCAGGATATTATTACAAATATCCTCCTGAAAAGATAAACCGGAATTATTCTATCATACCGCTATCTCAGATGCAAGTTAGCCACTCCGGCACAATTACTTTGCAGCGGAATACTCAGATTACTTGAGATTGTTTAAAATCGTTTCAATATCTGCAAATACATCTTCAATATCGCGGTTACCATCTACTGTATACAATAGATGACGTTGTTCGTAAAAATCTAATAACGGTGTATTCATTTTGATGTTAACTTCTAAACGATTTTTAACCGTTTCAAGTTTGTCATCTTCACGTTGATAAAATTCATGTTGCCCACAGCGATCACATGTTCCTTCAACCTTTGTGGGGTTGAAGATTTTGTGATATGTAGCTCCACAATTACGACAAATGTAACGACCAGTTAAACGTTCGATTAGAGATTCAGGATCAACATGAATGTCAATGACTGCGTTAAGAGGTTTTCCAAGGTCCTTACCGATTTCGTCCAAGGCAACAGCTTGTGCCATATTTCTTGGAAACCCATCAAGCATGTAGCCATCTTGAATATCATCTTCAGCTAATCGTTCTTTGACAATGCCATTTGTGACTTCATCAGGAACAAGGTCACCACGATCGATATACTTTTTAGCTTCAAGTCCCATTGGTGTTTCATTTTTCATTGCTGCACGGAAGATGTCTCCCGTAGAGATATGAGCGATGTGGAAAGCGTCGACAATCTTTTCAGCTTGTGTTCCCTTACCTGCACCAGGTAAACCCATTAACATCAGGTTCATTTTAGTCATGAATATCCTCCTAATATGAGAAATGGTTAGGCATCAGCCTAACCTAATTCTCAGTTTAAAATTTGTTTTTTATCGATTATCTAATGAATCCGACGTACTTACGTTTCATCATCATACCCTCTAATTGACGAATAGTTTCAAGAGCAACCCCAACGACAATCAACAGACTAGTACCACCCAAACCAACTGATTCATCTAATCCGAACAAACTTGATGCTAATAATGGAATTAAAGCAACAAATCCTAAGAATAATGAACCAACAGTACTTAAACGCATTAATAATTTTGAAACATATTTTTCTGTTGCTTTACCAGGCCAAACACTTGGAATATAACTTCCTTGTTTTTGTAAATTCTCTGAGAGTTTCTCAGGATTTACCTGTACGAAAGCGTAGAAGAATGTGAACAAGACAATCAATACGGTATATAGGATGGCTCCGTATGTTGTTTGCATGTTGAAAACTTGACTTAATACTTTATACCAAGTCGTGTCCCCTTGTGAGCTTTGGAATGCCAAAAGCACAGTTTGGGGTGTTGCAATGAACGAACTCGCAAAAATAACGGGGATAACACCCGCAACGTTTACCTTAAGTGGCAGATATGAACTATCTGTCGCACCAGCAACACGTCTTGTGTATTGAATTGGAATCTTATAGTTAGCTTGTTGAACATATGTTACAAAAGTTACGATTGCAAAAATAATAACGAGCAAGATAACTATGAACAAGATGCCCCCCCAAAGATCACCTTTATCAGCTTGGAAAATTTGTTCATTGAAAATCTGTTTAATACCACCTGGAATACGAGAAACGATACCTGCCATGATTAACATGGAAACACCATTCCCAATACCACGTTCAGTAATCATATCACCTAACCAAGTCGTAAACATTGTTCCGGCTGTTAAAATAACGCCCAAAACAACATATGTTTGCGTACTTGGATTGTTAACCAAACCTAAACTACTTAATGAGTCTAACCCTGCGGTGATACCTACAGATTGAACAAATGCTAAGACAATTGTTAGGTAACGTGTAGCTTGATTCAATTTACGACGACCAACTTCACCTTGCTTACTCCATTCTACAAAACGAGGAACAATGTCCATTTGTAGTAATTGAATAACAATTTGAGCTGTAATGTAGGGTGAAACCCCCATTGCGAAAATTGAGTAATTAGTTAATCCACCACCACTAAAAGTGTTAAGAAGACTAACTAAGTTACTACTTGTTGCACTAGCAATTGCAGCATGGTTAATTCCAGGAACTGTTATAAAAGTACCTAAGCGAAAGACAATTAAAACGCATAAAGTGAAAAAAATCTTTTGACGGATTTCTTTCACAGCTAATGCATTTTTCATCACTTTAAGCATTAGATCACCTCTGTTTGACCACCGGCAGCTTCAATAGCTTCTTTAGCAGCAGCTGAGAATTTACCTGCTTTAACAGATAATTTCTTGTTAAGTTCGCCGGAAGCTAAAATTTTAATTCCTGATTTTTCGTTCTTAACAATACCTGATTCAACAAGTAATGCTGGTGTTACTTCAGCACCGTTTTCGAATTTGTTTAAGCTATCTAAATTGACAACTGCATATTCTTTACGGTTGAAGTTATTAAATCCACGTTTTGGCATACGACGGAATAAAGGCATTTGTCCACCTTCAAAACCTAAACGTACTTTACTACGGGCTTTTTGGCCTTTTTGACCACGTCCAGAAGTTTTACCATTACCTGAAGATGTTCCACGTCCGACACGGTTACGTACTGAGCGAGAACCTTCACTTGGTTTTAATTCATGTAATTTCATAGGGTTGGCACCTCCTTATTTTAAACTGCAAACAAGATGTTGATGTTATTTAACTTCTTCAACGTCCACTAAATGAGAAATCTTGGCGATAACGCCTCGTGTTACTGCGTCATTAGGACGAATAACAGAGCTGCTAATACGGTGTAAACCGAAAGCTTTAACGATTTCGCGTTGATTTTGAGGACGTCCGATGACACTGCGTTTTAATGTAATTTTTAAATCTGTCATGTTTTAGTCCTCCTAGTCAGCTAAGTGTTGAATAGAAACGCCACGTAATGCAGCAACTTCTTCAGCACTCTTCATTTTCTTTAAACCATCCATTGTTGCGCGAACAACGTTGATTGGTGTATTTGAGCCTAATGATTTACTTGTTACATCTGCTACTCCAGCAAGTTCCATAACGGCACGAACTGAACCACCAGCGGCAACTCCAGAACCTTCAACAGCTGGTTTAAGCATAATGCGTCCACCACTGTATTGACCGAGAACTTCGTGAGGAAGTGTCGTACCGACCATAGGTACTTCAATCAAGTTCTTTTTAGCATCTTCAACTGCTTTACGGATTGCTTCAGGAACTTCTTGAGCTTTACCTGTACCGAAGCCTACATGACCATTGTGATCACCGACAATAACTAATGCAGCAAAACGTAGACGACGTCCACCTTTTACAACTTTAGTAACACGGTTAATCGCAACAACACGATCTTCTAAATCTAAATGAGTTGGATCAATGAAAGTCATAAACTATTTCCTCCCTTTCTTAGAATTCTAATCCATTTTCACGAGCTGCTTCAGCTAAAGCAGCAACGCGTCCATGGTATAAGTATCCGCCACGATCAAAAACAACAGCTTTGATACCTTTGTCATTAGCACGTTTAGCAACTAATGCGCCAACAGCAGTAGCTTTTGCTACTTTACTGTCGCCAGTTACTTCACTATCAATTGTTGAGGCACTTGCTAGCGTTACACCCGCTACGTCATCAATTACTTGAGCGTAGATGTGGTTATTAGAACGGAATACGTTTAAGCGTGGGCACTCTGCAGTTCCAGAAATCTTGCCACGAACACGTAAATGACGTTTTGAACGTGTTTTATTTCTATCTGGTTTTGTAATCACAATTTTCACCTCTTGATTTTATTCAAAAACAAAGTAAGCAATGCTAAGCAGCATTATTTACCTGTTTTACCTTCTTTACGACGAACATATTCGCCAACGTAACGAATTCCTTTACCTTTATAAGGTTCTGGAGGACGAACGGCACGAATTTCTGCGGCAAGATCGCCAACTTCTTGTTTACTGATACCTGAAATAATAATACTTGTATTTGCAGGAACTTCAACAGTTAAGTTTTCGCGTTCTTCAAAATCCACTGGATGTGAATAACCAACATTTAATACTAATTTTTTCCCTTGTAATTGTGCACGATAACCAACACCAATCAACTCAAGTTCTTTTTTGAAACCTTCTGTAACACCAAGAACCATGTTGTTTACGTTGGCACGCATTGTACCATGTAAGGCACGAGTGCTTTTATCGTCACTTTCACGAGTAAATTTAACTGAAAGACCTTCAACATGCATTGTAATAGCACTAGAGAACTTACGAGTTAATTCACCTTTGGGGCCTTTTACTGTAACCATTTGACCTTCTTGTGTAACTTCTACACCAGCAGGAAGAACGATTTCTTTATAACCTATACGACTCACGCGAGTGACACCTCCTTACGAATTAATTGATTACCAGATGTATGCTAAGACTTCGCCACCAATTTGTTTGGCGCGTGCATCTTTATCTGTCATCACACCTTCTGATGTTGAGATAACTGCGATTCCTAAACCATTTAATACTTTAGGAACTGCATCAGCTTGAACGTACGTACGTAATCCTGGTTTTGAGATACGTTTAATACCAGAGATTACACGTTCGTTGTCTTTTCCAAATTTTAAAAATACACGGATAATACCTTGTTTGTCATCATCGATGTATTCGATATCACGTACGAAACCTTCATTTTTAAGGATTTCAGCGATATCACGTTTGATTTTTGAAGCAGGCACTTCTAAAGACTCATGCCGTACCATGTTTGCATTACGGATACGAGTTAAAAAGTCTGCGATCGGATCAGTCATGACCATTGAGTTTACCCTCCTTTAACTTGTCTTTTAGATTTACCAGCTAGCTTTTTTCATACCAGGAATTTGGCCTTTGTGAGCAAGGTCACGAAGACAAATACGGCATAATTTAAATTTACGATAAACAGAATGTGGGCGACCACAACGTTCGCAACGTGTATAAGCTTGTGTAGAGAATTTTGCTGGACGTTTGTTCTTTGCAATTAATGATTTTTTAGCCAAAGCTTTGTAACCTCCTTATTATTTAGAAAACGGCATACCTAATTGTGTGAGTAATTCTTTTGATTCCTCATCAGTATTAGCAGTTGTAACAATAACGATATCCATTCCACGAACTTTATCCACATCATCAAAATCGATTTCTGGGAAAATTAATTGTTCGCGAACACCTAAAGTATAGTTACCACGGCCATCAAAGGCTTTTTTGCTAACGCCACGGAAATCACGCACACGAGGTAATGAAACTGAAACTAATTTATCTAAGAAATCGTACATGCGTTCGCCACGTAAAGTAACTTTAGCACCGATTGGCATACCTTCACGTAAACGGAAGCCAGCAATTGATTTTTTAGCTTTTGTAACCAAAGGTTTTTGACCAGCGATTAAAGCTAATTCTTCAACAGCTTTATCTAAATTTTTAGCATTAGTAACAGCATCACCAACACCCATGTTGATAACAATTTTATCAACTTGAGGTGTTTGCATAATTGATGTGTAGTTAAATTTTTCCATCATAGATGGTGTAATTTCATTAGTGAACTTTTCTTTTAAACGGTTAGTCATGAAGAAAGTGTCCTCCTTTCAGTAGGTCTATTTAACAGTTTCACCTGATTTTTTAGAAACTCTAACTTTCTTGCCGTCTACAACTTTGAAGCCAACACGAGTTGGTTCGTTTGTAGATGGGTCGATAAGCATCACGTTTGAAACGTGAATTGGTGCTTCTATATCCACGATGCCACCTTGTGGATTCGAGTTACTAGGTTTTTGATGTTTTTTTGCAATATTCATGCCTTCAACAATCACACGGTCATCTTTAAGGAAAACTTTAGTAACAGTACCTTGTTTACCTTTATCTTTACCTGCAATTAATTGAACTTTATCACCAGTTTTGACGAACATTTAGCGCACCTCCTTGTTTTCCGATGGATTTCTTATAATACTTCGGGTGCTAAAGAAACAATCTTCATGAAATTGTTATCACGTAATTCACGTGCAACAGGTCCAAAGATACGTGTACCTTTAGGGCTTTTATCATCTTGGATGATAACGGCAGCATTTTCATCAAATTTGATGTATGAACCGTCAGCGCGATGAGCACCTGATTTTGTACGTACGATTACAGCTTTAACAACTTCACCTTTTTTGACAACACCACCTGGTGTTGCATGTTTAACAGTAGCAACAATAACGTCACCGATATTAGCAGTTTTACGCTTTGATCCACCTAAAACTTTAATAGTTAAGATTTCTTTTGCGCCTGAATTGTCGGCAATTTTTAAACGACTTTCTGTTTGTATCACAGTAAGTGTCCTCCTTTCGATAGCAAATTAGAAATACGAATGGCAATTATGCTTAAGCAATAACTGCTTTTTCAACGATATCTAATAAACGGAATCTCTTAGTTGCTGACAACGGACGAGTTTCCATAATTTGAACGATATCGCCGATTTTTGCTTCGTTATTTTCATCATGTGCATAGAATTTTTTAGAATAAGTCACACGTTTACCGTAGGTTTTGTGTGTCTTGTATGTTTCGATAAGAACACTAATCGTTTTATCCATTTTGTCGGATACAACGCGTCCTTGATAGACTTTACGTTGGTTACGAGTTTCACTCATGCGTAAATGGCCTCCCTTTCGTAATCTACTTGTTTAATTCTTGTTGGCGTAATGCCGTTTTAATACGAGCAATTGTTTTACGTACTTCACTTAAGCGTGCGGTATTTTCTAATTGACCGGTAGCTAATTGGAAGCGTAAGTTAAACAATTCATCTTTAAATTCTTGTTCTTTGGTAATCATTTCAGCAGTGGTTAATTCATTAATTTCCTTAGCCTTCATGTGATTCGCCACCTACTTCCTCACGTTTTACAATTTTAGTTCTCACTGGAAGTTTGTTTGATGCTAAGCGTAAAGCTTCGCGAGCAACTTCTTCGGGAACACCGGCAACTTCAAACATGATCTTTCCACGTTTAACTGGAGCTACCCATCCTTCAGGAGCACCTTTACCAGAACCCATTCGAACACCAATTGCTTTTGCAGTATATGATTTATGAGGGAAAATTTTAATCCATACTTTCCCACCACGTTTCATATGACGGTTAATAGCGACACGAGAAGCTTCGATTTGACGGTTAGTGATCCATGATGATTCAAGAGCCTGTAAACCGAATTCTCCAAAAGCGACTTCTTTGCCACCTTTAGCTTCCCCACGCATTTTACCACGGAATTCACGACGGAATTTTGTACGTTTAGGTACTAACATAGGTTATTTCCCTCCTTTCACAGCGTTTTTCTTAGCTGGTAAGATTTCACCACGGTAGATCCAGACTTTAACGCCTAATTTACCGTAAGTAGTCATTGCTTCAACCCAAGCGTAGTCAATATCTGCTCTTAAGGTATGTAATGGAACTGTACCATCTGAGTAGCTTTCAACACGAGACATATCAGCTCCGTTAAGACGGCCAGCAACTTGAACTTTGATACCTTTAGCACCAGAGCGCATTGTACGTTGCATAGCTTGTTTAACAGCACGACGGAATGCGACACGGTTTTCTAATTGTTCCGCAACGTTTTCGCCGACTAATTGAGCATCTAAATCAGGACGTTTGATTTCAACAATGTTGATATGCACACGTTTACCTGTTAAATCATTTAATTCTTTACGAAGTTTTTCAACTTCAGCTCCACCTTTACCGATAACCATACCAGGTTTAGCAGTATGGATTGAAACGTTAACACGTTTTGCAGCGCGTTCGATTTCAACGATAGAGACAGAAGCGTCGGTTAATTTTTCTTGAATGTATTTACGGATGTGTAAATCTTCATGAAGGTAGTTTGCAAAATCTTTTTCTGCATACCATTTTGAATCCCAATCACGAATGATACCTACACGTAATCCCGTTGGATTTATTTTTTGACCCACGCGTTATCCCTCCTTATTTTGTAGTTTCAGATACAACTACTGTAATGTGACTCGTACGTTTGTTAATTGGTGAAGCTGATCCTTTAGCACGAGGACGGAAACGTTTTAAAGTTGGTCCTTCGTTAGCAAAAATATCAGTAATAACTAAGTTTTCACCATCTAAATCAAAATTATTTTCTGCATTAGCTACAGCAGAAAGTAAAACTTTTTCAATGATTGGGCTTCCGGCTCTGGGAGTAAATCTCAAAATACCGATAGCTTCAGCAACACTTTTACCTCTGATAAGATCGATTACCAAGCGAGCTTTACGCGCTGGAATACGAACAGTTTTGGCGGTTGCTTTTGCTGATGTTACTTGTTCAGCCATGTGTATAACCTCCTTTATTTAACTGTAGTTTTCTTATCGTCAGATCCGTGACCACGGAAAGTACGTGTTGGAACAAATTCACCCAACTTATGACCAACCATATCTTCTTGCATAAAAACTGGAACGTGTTTACGTCCATCATATACAGCGATAGTTAGACCAATGAAGTTAGGGAAGATTGTTGAACGACGTGACCATGTTTTGATAACTGTTTTCTTTTCTTGATCAGTTTGTGCTTCGACCTTTTTCATCAAATGTTCATCGACGAATGGTCCTTTTTTTAGACTACGACTCAATGTGAATCCTCCTTCCGGAATATAGCTTAAGCAACAAGTAAATTATTTCTTGTTGCGTCCACGTACGATAAATTTGTCTGATTGGTTTTTCTTTGAACGTGTTTTGTAACCCATCGTCTTTTGACCCCAAGGAGACATAGGTGATGGACGACCAATTGGAGCTTTACCTTCACCACCACCATGAGGATGATCGTTAGGATTCATAACTGATCCACGAACTGTAGGACGTTTACCAGCCCAACGAGCACGACCAGCTTTACCAATTTTGATTAATTCATGTTGTTCGTTACCAACAGCACCGATAGATGCGCGACATGTTGATAAGATCATGCGAACTTCGCCTGATGTCAAACGAACAAGGACGTATTTACCTTCTTTACCAAGTAATTGTGCAGAAGCACCGGCTGAACGAGCAAGTTGTCCACCCTTACCTGGTTTTAATTCGACATTATGAATAATTGTACCAACTGGGATATCTTGAAGAGCTAATGCGTTACCAACCTTGATATCTGCTTCTTTACCAGATTGAACCATCATGCCAACTTCTAATCCTTTAGGAGCAATGATGTATGATTTGATACCATCAGTATATTGTAATAATGCAATATTAGCTGAACGGTTTGGATCATATTCAATTGCTTTAACAGTTGCTGTTACATTGTCTTTAACACGCTTGAAATCGATCAAACGGTATTGACGTTTATGACCACCACCACGGTGACGAACAGTAATGCGACCATAGTTATTACGGCCGGCAGTTCTGCTTTTTGATTCTAGTAATGATTTTTCAGGAGTTGATTTAGTAATTTCTGAGAAATCAGAACCAGTCATATTACGACGACCGTTAGTGGTTGGTTTGAATTTTTTAATTCCCACGTTGTTTTCCTCCTAGTTTACAAAATTTTAGATTATTCTTCGAATAATTGGATTTCTTTTGAGTCGGCAGTTAAAGTAACAATTGCTTTACGGCGTTTTTTAGTATAACCAGCATAGCGACCTTGACGTTTTAACTTACCTTTAACATTCATGATATTTACTTTTACAACTTTAACGCCAAAAATATCTTCAATAGCTTTTTTGACTTCAATTTTAGTTGCACGAGTATCAACGTCGAATGTGTAAACTTTGTTAGCCATTCTATCCATTGCTGCTTCGGTGATGACTGGGCGTAAGATAATATCTCTTGATTCCATTATGAAAGAGCCTCCTCTACTTGAGAAAGAGCTGCTTGAGTCATGACTAATTTATCATTGTTGATAACGTCAAGAACGTTAACACCTTTAGCTTCTACTACTGTAACATTTTGTAAGTTACGAGCTGCTAAAGCAACGAAATCATTGCCAGGTTCAAGAACTATTAATACTTTTTTGTTGATATCTAAGTTACTTAAAACTTCTTTGAAAGTTTTTGTCTTTGGTTGTTCGAAGCTAAGTGCATCGACCATAACCACGCTGTTATCCAATACTTTTTGTGAAAGTACTGATTTAAGAGCTAAACGGCGAACTTTTTTAGGTAATTTGTAACTGTATGAACGAGGAGTAGGGCCAAATACGACACCACCACCACGCCATTGTGGGCTACGGATAGATCCTTGACGAGCACGACCTGTACCTTTTTGGCGCCATGGTTTTCTACCACCACCTGAAACTGCACTTTTGTTTTTAACTGAATGAGTTCCTTGACGTAATGATGCACGTTGCATGATTACGGCGTCAAAAATGACATTGTCGTTAGGTTCGATTCCAAAAATAGCGTCGTTTAATTCAACTTCACCATTTTTAGTACCATCTTGTTTTAATAATGCGACTGTTGGCATTTTGAAATTCCTCCTTCCTGTTATTTAGCGTCTTTTGTGACGTTTTTAATTGTAACTAATGTTTTGTTTGCGCCTGGTACGTTACCTTTAATCAAGATAACATTACTATCAACGTCAACACGAATAATTTCCAAGTTTTGGACAGTTACGCGTTTGCCACCCATGCGACCTGGTAATCTCTTACCTTTGAATACACGGTTAATAACGGCACCCATTGAACCAGGACGACGATGATAACGAGAACCATGAGTCATAGGACCTCGTGATTGTCCCCAACGTTTGATATTTCCTTGGAAACCATGTCCCTTAGACGTACCCGTAACGTTAACGATATCGCCAGCTGAGAATGTATCAACTTTAATTTCGTCACCTACGTTATATTCTCCAAGCTCAACATCGTTAATTTCACGAACGAAGCGCTTAGGAGTAGTATTTGCTTTTGCTGCATGACCTTTAGCAGGTTTGTTTGTTAATACTTCGCGCATGTCTTGGTAACCTAATTGAATTGCTTCGTAACCATCGTTTTCAATTGTTTTCAATTGTAAAACAACGTTTGGCGTAGATTCAATCACTGTAACTGGTACCAATTCACCATTTTCAGTAAAAACTTGTGTCATACCTACTTTTTTTCCTAAGATTCCTTTTGTAGTCATGAGTACACCTCCAATATGTTTGTATTTTTATTTTTGTAACTCTGTTTTATAATTTGATTTCAATATCAACGCCACTAGGTAAGTCAAGTTTCATCAATGAATCAACTGTCTTAGGTGTTGGGTTAACGATATCAATCAAACGTTTATGTGTAAGCATTTCGAATTGTTCACGTGAATCTTTATGCTTATGTGGTGAACGTAAAACTGTGTATAATGTACGTTCTGTTGGCAATGGAATTGGTCCAGAAATTGTTGCCCCTGTTCTTTTTGCAGTTTCAACAATCTTGTCAGCAGATTGGTCTAAAATACGGTGTTCGTAAGCTTTTAAGCGAATACGAATTTTTTGTTTTGCCATTTTGTTCCCTCCTTCGTCTATTTTAAAAATAAGACTAGCTCCGTGTAAGTGACCGACACACCTTGCGTGGCAAAGCTGCCGGGCGTGTCGCAATCTTTCACATCTTAGCTCATTCTATGAAACCCTATCGCAGGGCGTAATACGCCATCTGTTTTTGGGTACTTATCTATACTACTAGAGATAAAGCCTTATGGCAAGTGCTTTCTTATTTTTTTTCAAAGTTTCTCATTATATAATCATAATTAACATTTTTAAAACTTTTTTTATTTTCCAAATGTTATTTTACCACAAAAAAAGAAGCTATCAACAAGTGATAACTTCTTTTATAATTCAGACCAACTAATTAATCAGTAGCTGTTCCGTTTTTCTTCATAATTTCTTCTTGGATTGATTTTGGTACAGCTTCGTAATGATCAAATGTCATTGTGAATGTACCACGTCCTTGTGTAGAAGAACGTAAAGTAGTTGCGTAACCGAACATACCTGAAAGAGGAACCATTGCGTTAACAACTTGTGCATTTCCGCGAGCTTCCATACCTTCAACACGTCCACGACGAGCAGTTACATGTCCCATAACATCACCTAAGTAATCTTCAGGAGCGACAACTTCAACTTTCATCATTGGTTCAAGAATAACAGCACCAGCACTCTTAGCAGCTTTTCTCAATGCCATTGAGGCAGCTACCTTAAATGCTGATTCGTTAGAATCGACATCATGATATGATCCATCATATAACTTAGCTTTAACATCAATAAGTGGGTAGCCTGCAAGAACACCATTTTGCATAGCTTCTCTCAAACCTTGTTCAACTGAAGGAATATATTCACGAGGAACAACCCCACCGACGATAGCGTCTTCGAATGCGAAACCGCCACCCTCTTCATTAGGTGAGAATTCAACTGTAACATCACCATATTGACCTTTACCACCAGATTGACGAACGAATTTACCTTGTGCAGAAACAGTTTTTGTAAATGTTTCACGGTAGGCAACTTGTGGTTCACCAACAGTAGCTTCAACGTTAAATTCACGTCTCATACGATCAACGATGATATCCAAATGCAATTCACCCATCCCAGCGATTAAAGTTTCACCAGTTTCAGGGTTAGTTTCAGCCTTGAATGAAGGATCTTCTTCTGCTAGTTTTTGTAAACCGATATCCATCTTATCTTGATCAGCTTTTGTTTTTGGTTCGATAGATACTTGGATAACTGGTTCAGGGAATTCCATTGATTCAAGGATTAATGGATGTTTTTCATCCGTTAATGAATCACCAGTTGTCGTATTTTTCAAACCAATAGCAGCAGCAATATCACCAGAGAATACTTCAGGAATTTCATTACGGTGATTTGAATGCATTTGAAGGATACGACCAACACGTTCACGCGTGTCTTTAGTAGAGTTCAAGACATAAGAACCAGCTTGTAATGTACCTGAGTAAACACGGAAGAATGTTAAACGACCAACGAAGGGATCCGTTGCAATTTTAAATGCTAAAGCAGCGAAATCTTTGTCATCACCGGCTGTGATTTCAACTTCTTCATCTGTTTTAGGATCTACTGCGTTATAAGGTTTAACATCTAAAGGAGATGGTAAGAAATCATTAACAGCATCCAACATCATTTGAACACCCTTGTTTTTAAATGCTGAACCAGCAAGAACTGGGTACATTTCAAGATTTAATGTTGCTTTACGGATAGCAGCTTTGATTTCATCTTTAGTAATTTCCACACCATCAAGATATTTTTCCATAAGCTTTTCATCAACATCAGCAACGGCTTCAACTAAAGCTTCGCGACGTTTTGTAGCTTCTTCTAAATATTCTTCAGGAACGTCAATACTTTCCCATGTAGCACCTAAATCTTCGTTATCATATAAATCGGCTTTCATTTCGATTAAATCAATAACACCTTCAAAATCATCTTCAGCACCAATTGGCATTTGGATAGGAACAGCATTTACTTGAAGACGATCTTTGATTGTGCCTACTGAGTAATCAAAATTAGCACCCATTTTATCCATCTTATTGATGAAAACGATACGAGGAACTGAATATGTTGTAGCTTGACGCCAAACGTTTTCAGTTTGTGGTTCAACACCAGATTGACCATCTAAAACAACAACGGCTCCATCTAAGACACGAAGTGAACGTTCAACTTCAATAGTGAAATCCACATGTCCTGGAGTATCGATGATATTAATACGATGTTCTTTCCATTCAGCAGTTGTTGCAGCTGATGTGATTGTGATACCACGTTCTTGTTCTTGTTCCATCCAATCCATTTGTGAAGCTCCTTCATGAGTTTCACCAATTTTATGAATTTTACCAGTATAGTATAAAATACGTTCAGTAGTTGTTGTCTTACCAGCATCGATATGAGCAACAATCCCGATATTACGCGTTTTTTCTAGTGGGAATTCGCGTTTATTTGCCATTTTGTAGTATCTCCTTTCGATTCTAAAATAGATTCAAAAAAATGACTACTATATCGATTATCAAAATCATATAATAGCCATTCTTTTATAAAATTACCAGCGGTAATGTGCGAATGCTTTATTAGCGTCAGCCATTTTATGTGTATCTTCACGTTTCTTAACTGATGCACCAGTATTGTTTGCTGCATCCATGATTTCTTTAGCTAAACGTTCTGGCATAGTATGTTCCCCACGTAAACGTGCGTAACTTACTAACCAACGTAAACCTAAAGTTGAACGACGATCAGGGCGAACTTCAATTGGCACTTGGTAGTTAGAACCACCGACACGGCGAGCTTTAACTTCAAGTACAGGCATGATGTTTTTCATAGCTTCATCAAAAACTTCATTAGGTTCGTTTCCTGTTTGTTCTTTAATCATTTCGAATGCATCATACAAGATCTTTGATGCAGTACCACGACGACCATCTAACATTAAACGGTTGATTAAACGTGTTACTAATTTAGAATTGTAAATTGGATCAGGCAATACTTCTCGTTTTGGAGCTGGGCCTTTTCTTGGCATCTAAATAACCTCCTTAGATTCTATTTTTATTAGAATAACTTTATTCTTATTTAGGTCTCTTTGCGCCGTATTTTGAACGACTTTGTTTACGATCAGCAACACCGGCTGTATCAAGAGCACCACGGATAACATGGTAACGTACCCCAGGTAAATCTTTTACACGGCCACCACGAATAAGAACAACACTATGTTCTTGCAAGTTATGTCCAATACCAGGAATGTAAGCTGTAACTTCAAGTAAGTTAGATAAACGCACACGCGCATATTTACGTAAAGCAGAGTTAGGCTTTTTAGGTGTCATTGTTCCGACACGAGTAGCAACCCCACGTTTTTGTGGTGCAGGATTATCTGTTTGAACTTTTTTGTAACTGTTATACCCGAAGTTTAATGCGGGTGCACCAGATTTTGAACCTTTAGAATTACGACCTTTACGAACTAATTGATTAATTGTTGGCATCTAAAGTTTCCTCCTTCCTTATTATAGGTTAATTGTTTTTTAAGTCCACACATCCAGGTGGTTCATTTTTTAATAATAAAAAATAACGTCCTAGACGTCTGTCTTATAATGCGCTGCTGTTATACAGAATCTCAACTATGTAGATGAATTAACTGTTCACAAAAAGCACCTTACACAGAATATCACGGTATTTAATATACGTCAATGGTATTTACACTAAAAAGCGTATTTTTTAATAGGAGGATTTAAATTATGTTAATTAGTTATTTATTTTTACTAGGTGCTTGCCTAGGTTCATTCATCACCTGCATTGCCACACGCTGTGCATTGAATCAGAATCAATTCAACAAAAGATCAATCTGCGACTATTGTGGTACAAAAATACCTTGGTTTGATCTAATTCCTATCTACGCTTATCTTAGATTACACGGACACTGTCGATTCTGCAAGGGAGAATTCCCAGCCTATTCATTTATTTTTGAATGTAGTTTGGCCGCCATGTTGCCCTTATCTTTCACTCAACTATCTCTTTTTGAATTTCTATTACTTATAACGTTCTTATTTTATTTAACTTTTCTATCAGCTATGGATTTCACTAACCGACTGATTTCTGGTCGCTTAACTATCGGTGGTGGAATACTATTCATCCTGTGGCATTATCTGTTATTTGGGTTTCCAGACTCACTAATAGCAATTAGCTTATTCAGTCTGTTTCTATTTGTCTTATGTTTTCAACAAAAGCTCGGCCTTGGCGATTTTATTTTACTGATTATCATTCAACTAACATTTGGTGTTCATTTTTGTTTGATTGCCACTCTTTTTGCTTGTATCAGCTCACTTATCTACTTTTTTACTGTAAAACAGAGTCGATATCAATTTTTCCCATTTGTCCCACATATAACGTTTGGCGTTTATATTACTATTGCGTTATCTTTCTTCATATAAATAAAAAAGCTAAGCAAATTTGCTTAGCTTTTACTTTAATCTTCGATTGCGTCATTCAAATGACCATAATTGAATAGAATATTTAAGATAACAGCCGACAGACTACCGACAACAAGTCCATTACCAAAAATGGTCTGGATTGTTAAGGGTAATGCTTGGAGTAATGCTGGTTGTACTGTTACACCAAGTCCTAAGCTGACCGAAATACCGATAATTAATAAATTACTATTACTACCTTCAACTTCGCGCAACATTTTAATACCTTGTGCACCAACCATACCGAACATAACTAACATAGCACCACCTAAAACGGCTGCTGGAATGACAGTTGCTGCTGCACCAATTTTAGGAAGTAACCCTAAAGCAATTAAAAAGAACGCTGAAAAATAAACAGGTTTCTTCGTTTTAATTCCTGATAGTTGCACAATTCCAACATTTTGTGAAAATGTCGAGTATGGGAACGTATTAAAGATACCACCTAAAACAGCTGCGATACCTTCAGCACGGTACCCTTTTTTTAAATCATCTTTTCTGATTGGACGACCAACGATATCTCCCAGCGCAAAAAATACACCAGTTGATTCAATCATAGTTGTTAACGCTGCTAATATCATAGTCACAATTGATGACCATTCAAATTTAGGGGCAGCAAACATAAAAACATGGGGTAATTGAAACCAATTAGCTTGGCTAACTGGGTCTAATGTTACTTTTCCCATAAATGAGGCAACGACCACACCAACTAAAATACCAATTAAGATACCCACTTGTTGAATGAATCCGCGGCCCCAAATGTTCAAGCCTAAAATAACGGCAATGGTTACACCTGCAACTATTAAGTTAGGGATACTACCAAATGATTTGGCTGTCACATCCCCACCGCCCATGTTGGTAAAGGCAACTGGAATTAACGTTAATCCGATTAACGTAATTAATGATCCTGTCACTACTGGTGGGAAGAATTTTCTAATGTTTGCAAAGAATCCCGAAATTAGAAATATAAAAATACCAGCAGCAATAATTGATCCATACATTGTTCCTAATCCAAAATGTTTTCCTACTGCAGTCAATGGTGCAACGTATTCAATCGCGCACCCAAGTACTACAGGTAAACCAATGCCAGTAAAACGTGTGCGTTTCAATTGTAATAATGTTGCAATCCCACACATGAAAATATCCATCGAAACTAAATAAGTAATTTGTTTTGTACTAAACCCAAGTGCAGCCCCAACTAATAATGGTACCAAAATGTCGCCTGAATACATGGCTAATAAATGCTGTAATCCTAATATTGCTGCTCTAAAATTTGATAAATTAGATTCATCCAAACTACTATTTTCTAATTCCGTGCTATTCTTCATTTGATCCTCCACATTATCTTTCACACTAATAAGTCGGATTTTCTATGGATTTCATGCCTAATACATGCTTGCTTTAACTCACATATAGTCCGGAATTTACGGCTCCGGGTAGAAACTAGCATCCATATCATGACATTATATAGGTGATCAGTATTTTTTATTGTATGACAATATTAACACAGTCTATTTACCCATACAATGGTTTGCGGACGTTATTAAAATGTAAGCGTTAATTGTTCGCTAATAAAGCACAAAAAAAAGAACAACTCTTAAATTAATAAGAATTGTTCTTTTTTAGCTATGACGTTAATCGTTCACGCTAGCTTCTTCTTCTTTCATTCGTTTCTCAATATCTGAGATTGAATAAACATTAGCTGAAATTGAACCTGTTTCTTTTGGTTTAATTTGACGGTAATCTGGCATACCAGTACCGGCAGGAATAATCTTACCAATAATAACATTTTCTTTCAGACCAATTAATGGATCATTCTTACCGCGAATAGCAGCATCCGTAAGAACACGAGTTGTTTCTTGGAATGATGCAGCTGATAAGAAACTGTTTGTTTCTAGAGATGCTTTAGTGATACCAAGTAAGACAGGACGTGAAGTAGCTGGAATGCCACCTTTGATCAATGTCTTATAGTTATCTTCTTTAAGATCCATGATATCCATTAAAGTACCTGGTAATACATTTGTGTCACCGGGATCCATAACGCGAACCTTACGTAACATTTGACGAGACATAACCTCCACATGCTTATCAGAGATTTCTACCCCTTGCATACGATATACTTTTTGAACTTCACGAAGAATATAATTCTCCGTAGAAAGAACATCACGAACTTGAATTAATTGTTTAGGATCAATTGAACCAACTGTTAGTGCTTCACCACGATGAATTTTATCACCTTCGGCAACTTTAAGAACAGCAGTATAAGGTAAACTATATGTTCGTGTATCAGTTTCACCTTTAACTGTTACTTCTTTAGTACGTTCAGCAGGATTTTCTTCAATTGCTTCAATCATACCTGTTACTTCTGTAATTTCAGCACGACCTTTAGGATTACGTGCTTCGAAGATTTCTTGAACACGAGGTAACCCTTGTGTAATATCATCTCCAGCAACCCCACCAGTATGGAAAGTACGCATTGTTAATTGAGTTCCGGGTTCACCGATTGATTGAGCAGCAACAGTACCAACTGCTTCACCAACTTCAACCTGATCACCAGTAGCCATATTACGACCATAACAATGTTCACAAACCCCATGCTTAGTGTTACATGTAAATGCTGAGCGGATAGTTACTTGTTCGATTCCAGCAGCGATAATTGCTTGCGCTTTGCTTTCTTCGATCATTTCGTTTGAAGCGACAATAACTTCACCAGTTTCAGGATTTTTAACGGTCTTCATTGCATAACGACCTAAGATACGGTCATACAATGGTTCGATCATTTCATTTCCTTCTTTAATAGCTGATACATCTAAGCCACGATCAGTGAAACAATCTTTCTCACGAATAATAACATCTTGAGCAACATCAACAAGTCGACGAGTCAAGTATCCAGAATCGGCAGTCTTCAAGGCCGTATCAGTCATACCTTTACGAGCCCCATGAGTTGAAATAAACATTTCCAACACTGACAAACCTTCACGGAAGTTAGAAATAATAGGTAATTCCATTGTTTTACCATTAGGAGCTGCCATCAAACCACGCATACCAGCTAATTGAGTAAAGTTAGAAATATTACCACGGGCTCCAGAATCACTCATCATTTGAATAGGATTTTGTGTGCCCAATGCTTCCATTAGTTTTTGTTGAATATCATCTTTTGCTTGTGTCCAGATAGCAATAACACGTTCATAACGTTCATCTTCTGTAATCAAACCTCGACGGAATTGTTTTGCAACTAAAGCAACTTGTTTATGAGCTTCTTCAATAATTGCAGGTTTTTCCTTTAAGTCAGTTACATCAGAAATACCAACTGTAATACCAGCATGTGTTGATTGATCATAACCTAAGTTTTTAAGACGATCTAACATCTTAGACGTTTCAGTTACTTTAAATCGTTTATAAACTTCAGAAATGATATCACTCAAGAATCCTTTTTTGAAAGGTAAAATAATTTCTTGTGCTTTAATAACATCACCAATATTTTGACCAGGTTCAACAAAATATTTGTCGGCTGTTTTATTAATTAAGTTATCATTCTTAGGTTCATTAATGTAGGCAAATTCATTAGGTAAAATTTCATTAAAGATTGCTTTACCAACAGTTGTTATCATAATGCGTTCTTTTTGCCAATCTGTAAATGGTTTACCTTCAGCAGCTAATGTTGCTGTTTGTAATCCAATACGAGTGTGCAAATGAACGTAACCATTACGGTAAGCCATTACAGCTTCGTTAGCATCTTTAAAGATCATACCTTCGCCTTCGCGGCCAGCTTCTTCCATTGTAAGGTAGTAGTTACCTAAAACCATATCTTGAGAAGGTGTTACAACTGGTTTACCATCTTTAGGTGCCAAGATATGATGAGCAGCTAACATAAGCAAACGAGCTTCTGCTTGTGCTTCATCAGATAAAGGTACATGGATAGCCATTTGATCTCCATCAAAATCAGCATTGTAAGCTTCACAAGCTAAGGGATGAAGACGAATTGCTTTACCATCAACTAAAATTGGTTCGAAAGCTTGAATACCAAGACGATGAAGTGTTGGTGCGCGGTTAAGGAGAACTGGATGTTCAACAATAACTTCTTCTAAAACATCCCAGATATCTTCATCGCGACGATCAAGTTTACGTTTAGCATTTTTAATATTTGAAGCCATTTCACGTTTAACAAGTTCTTTCATCATAAATGGTTTGAATAATTCCAAAGCCATTTCACGAGGAATACCACATTGATTCATTTGTAACGTTGGTCCAACAGCAATAACTGAACGGCCTGAATAATCAACACGTTTTCCAAGTAAATTTTGACGGAAACGTCCTTGTTTACCTTTCAACATATGTGAAAGAGATTTCAATGGTCGGTTACCAGGTCCAGTAACTGGACGGCCACGACGACCATTATCAATCAATGCATCAACAGCTTCTTGTAACATACGTTTTTCATTTTGAACAATAATACCAGGAGCGTTCAAATCTAATAAACGTTTTAGTCGGTTATTTCGGTTAATAACCCGTCTGTATAAATCATTCAAATCAGAAGTGGCAAAACGGCCACCTTCTAATTGAACCATTGGACGTAAGTCAGGTGGAATAATAGGAACAGCATCCATAACCATCCATGCAGGTTCATTTTCAGAAAGTAAGAATGCTTCTAAAATGTCCAAACGACGAACAGCACGTGTTCTCTTTTGGCCAGTAGCATCTTTCAATTCTTCTTTTAATTCTTCAGATTCACCAGCAAGATTAACATCACGTAATAAATGACGAATAGCGTCAGCACCCATTCCAGCTTCGAATTCAGTCCCGTATTCTTCACGTTTTTCACGATATTCACGTTCTGTTAATAACTGTTTCTTTTCAAGAGGTGTGTTACCAGGTTCAGTAACAACGTAAGAAGCAAAGTAGATAACTTCTTCCAAAGCACGAGGACTCATGTCTAAGACAAGACCCATACGACTTGGAATTCCTTTAAAGTACCAGATATGTGTAACTGGTGCAGCTAATTCAATATGACCCATACGTTCGCGACGTACTTTAGAACGAGTAACTTCAACACCACAACGATCACAGACGATACCTTTATAGCGAATACGTTTGTATTTACCACAGGCACATTCCCAATCTTTTGTTGGTCCAAAAATACGTTCATCGAATAGTCCGTCTTTTTCAGGTTTTAATGTACGATAATTGATTGTTTCGGGCTTTTTAACTTCACCATATGACCAGCTTCTAATCTTATCAGAAGATGCTAAGCCAATTTGCATGCTATCAAATTTATTGACATCGATCAAAGGACCGACCTCCCTTTAGTTTTATAGTGTGTTGGATTTCTCAAACTAAGCATTAGCTTCATCCACACAAATTTGAGTTCAGTAACTAAGCCAAAATTATTCTTTGTTCATTTCAGCAGCCATTTTTTCGGCTTCTTCTTTAGCTTTTTTCTCTTTTTGTTCATTAGCTAATTTGCTTAACGCATCCACATTAACGATATCATCATCGTCATCATCCATGTCACGTAATTCAATTTCAGTCTTTTTAGCATCAAGTACTTTCATATCTAATCCTAATGACTGTAATTCTTTAACAAGAACACGGAATGATTCAGGAACACCTGGTTTAGGAATTGGTTCGCCTTTGACAATTGCTTCGTATGTTTTCACACGACCCACAACATCATCAGATTTATACGTTAAAATTTCTTGTAACGTGTAAGCAGCACCATAAGCCTCAAGTGCCCAAACTTCCATTTCACCAAAACGTTGTCCACCAAATTGTGCTTTACCACCTAATGGTTGTTGCGTTACTAATGAGTATGGTCCTATTGAACGAGCATGGATTTTATCATCAACCATGTGAGCAAGTTTCATATAGTACATAACACCTACAGAAACACGGTTATCAAATGCATCACCTGTACGTCCATCATATAAGATTGTCTTACCATCATCTGAAATTCCAGCTTCTTTAAAGACATTCCAGATATCTGAATCGCGAGCACCATCAAAAACTGGTGTTGCAACATGGATACCTAATTTACGAGCAGCCATACCTAAATGAAGATCTAAAACTTGTCCAATATTCATACGAGAAGGAACACCCATGGGATTCAAAAGAATATCAACTGGTGTACCATCTGGCATGTAAGGCATATCTTCAGAAGGGACAACGATTGAAACAACCCCTTTGTTACCATGACGTCCAGCCATCTTATCACCCACACGTAACTTACGTTTTTGTGCAATGTAGATACGAACCATCATATTAACACCAGGACTTAATTCATCCCCTGCTTCACGAGTAAAGATTTTAACATCTTGAACAATACCGCCACCACCATGAGGAACTTTCAATGAAGTATCGCGTACTTCACGAGCCTTTTCTCCAAAGATAGCATGTAATAAACGTTCTTCAGCAGATAATTCAGTAACCCCTTTAGGTGTTACTTTACCAACTAAGATATCACCATCATTAACTTCAGCACCAATACGGACGATACCAAATTCATCAAGATCTTTTAATGAATCTTCACCAACATTAGGAATTTCACGAGTAATTTCTTCAGGTCCTAATTTTGTATCACGTGCTTCTGATTCAAATTCTTCAATATGAATTGATGTGTAGACATCATCACGAACAAGACGTTCGTTAATGATAACAGCATCTTCAAAGTTATAACCATTCCAAGTCATAAAGGCAACTAATGGGTTTTGGCCTAAAGCTAATTCCCCATTTTCCATTGAAGGACCATCAGCTAAAATTTCATCAGCATCAACATGATCGTTTACACGAACAATTGGACGTTGATTGTAGTTTTTACCACCATTTGAACGATGGAATTTCATTAATTTGTATTTATCTAAAGCGCCATCTTCACGACGAACACGAATTTCACGTGCATCAACGTATTCAACAGTACCTTCGTTTTTGTTAATTAAAGCGACACCAGAATCATGAGCTGCCTTATATTCAATACCTGTACCAACAAGTGGTGAATGAGGATTGATTAAAGGAACAGCTTGACGTTGCATATTGGCACCCATCAAGGCACGGTTAGAATCATCATTTTCCAAGAAAGGAATACATGCTGTAGCAACAGCCACAACTTGTTTAGGTGAAACATCCATGTAATCGACTTTATCAATACCGATTTCGATATTTTCTGAACGATTACGAGCCATAACGAGTTCATTTACAAATGAATCATCTTCATTTAATGGTGAGTTAGCCTGTGCAATAACATAGTTATCTTCTTCATCAGCAGTCAAGTAATCGATTTTATCAGTTACTTGATGTGATTCCCAGCTCACACGACGATAAGGTGTTTCAATAAAACCATATCGGTTAACACGTGCATAACTTGATAAACTATTAATCAAACCAATGTTAGGTCCTTCAGGCGTTTCAATTGGACACATACGACCGTAATGCGTGTAATGAACATCACGAACTTCATATCCAGCACGATCACGAGTCAAACCACCAGGTCCTAAGGCAGAAAGACGACGTTTATGTGTCAATTCACCAAGTGGATTAGTTTGATCCATGAATTGTGATAATTGAGATGAACCAAAGAATTCTTTAATAGAAGCCACAACAGGACGAATGTTAATCAATTGTTGTGGTGTAACAGTTGTTGTATCTTGAATTGACATACGTTCACGTACAACACGTTCCATACGTGATAAACCAATTCTAAATTGATTTTGTAGTAATTCACCAACTGAACGAATACGACGGTTACCTAAATGATCAATATCATCCACAGAACCAATATTTTCTTTTAAATTAAAGAAATAGTTCATTGAAGCAATAATATCAGCAGGTACAATATGTTTGTATTGTAAGTCAATATTGCCATTACCAATCATTGGCATCTCACGTTCTGGGTCTACTTGAGAATAAACCTTAACGATTTGAAGTACCATAGGTTCAGTAACAACACCATCTTCTGATGGGTGGTATGTGACCGTCTTGAAATCTTGACGATCAAGATATGGTGCTAAAGTTTCCATAACTTGTTTATCAATTACGGTATCTTTTTGTGCAAGTACTTCACCAGTATCTGGATCAGCCAATGTTTCAGCTAATGTTTGGTTCAATAAACGTGTTTTCAAGCTTAATTTTTTATTAATTTTGTAACGACCAACTGGAGCTAAGTCGTAACGTTTTGGATCAAAGAAACGAGCTGTCAATAAACTACGTGAGCTATCAGCTGTTTTAGGTTCGCCGGGACGTAGACGTTCATAAACATCTTTTAAAGATTCTTCAACACGTGAATCATCCGTATTTTTATGAACATCTTTTTCAAGTGTTAGCATTAAGCTATCATTGTTACCCAACATTTCAATAATTTCATCATCAGAACCAAATCCTAAAGCGCGGACCAATTCAGTTAATGGAATTTTACGTGTACGATCAATACGTACATATGAAATATTTTTAGCATCTGATTCATATTCTAACCATGCACCACGGTTAGGAATAACAGTTGTGCCATATGTTTCACGGCCATTTTTATCTAATGAACCATTGTAGTAAACCCCTGGTGAACGAACTAATTGAGAAACAATAACTCGTTCAGCACCATTAATGATAAATGTTCCTTGTTCTGTCATTAATGGGAAATCACCAAAGAAAACATCTTGAGATTTAATTTCGCCAGTTTCATGGTTAGTTAAACGTAATGTAACATGTAATGGAGCCGAATAGTTCGCATCATGTGCGCGTGCTTCATCTACAGTGTATTTAGGTTCTAATAATTGGTAATCAACAAATTCTAATGATAAGTTACCAGCAAAATCGTCAATTGGCATGATGTCTTCAAACATTTCACGAAGACCTTCATCCAAGAACCATTGGTAAGAGTCACTTTGAATTTCGATTAAATTAGGTAAATCTAAAACTTCTTTGATACGTGCGTAACTTCTACGTGTACTGTGTTTACCGTAGTTTACTAAATGTCCAGCCAAATTAGTCACCTCTCAAATTTATTCTGTAAACCTGCCAAAGTCCGATGATTTTATATTACAGTTTGATTACAAATTGCATACTAGACGAAAAAATCGGTTTTTTTGGCAAAAGAAAAAACAAAAACAGTTTATTTATTTTTAAATAATCACCATTTTTGTCTCTCTATAAGGCTTCTTACGGACAATAGATCGTAATCAGCTATAAAAATTCACAGTATTATACATTTAATTATCATATACGCTATTGAATCGGATGTCAACAGTTCGTGCTCATTAAGTCATCGTCACAAATTCTTCAGCACTCGTTGGGTGAATAGCAACTGTATCATCGAAATCTTTTTTAGTTGCGCCCATTTTAATTGCTACTGCAAATCCTTGTAGCATTTCGTCCATGCCTTCTCCAACACCATGTAATCCAACAATTCGTTCATCTTTACCAACCGTAATTAACTTCAGGTTTTCCTTCACCTTACTATCACCTAAACTATAACGCATTGGTGTAAATGATGATCGATAAATTTTTAGATTTTCTTGACCATATTCTAAAGTTGCTTCAGCTTCAGTTAAACCAATCGTTCCAGCAACTGGATGTGAGAATACCACTGTGGGTACCAATTTATAATCTAAATGTTCCGTAGGTTTATTATTAAACACACGCTCCATTAATCTTCGGCTAGCTGCAATTGCAACAGGTGTTAAGTCAAGTTTACCAATAACATCCCCAGTCGCATAAATACCAGCAACTGATGTATTTTGATACTCGTCGACCACAATAGTACCATTATCATTTAATTTAATATTTGTGGCAGAAATATTCATTTTATCGGTAACTGGTCGGCGGCCAACCGCCCAAATAACACAATCTACGACCAATGAGTCATCATTGGTAATAACTTCATATTTACCATCACTTCGCCGTTTCAACTCTGTCACCTTTGAGTTAAAACTAATATCAATTCCATTTTCTATATACGTTTCTGTTACATTTGTTGAAATTAATTCATCAAAATTAGGTAACAACGTGTCGTATTTTGCATACATGTGAACTTTTGACCCTAGTGCATTCAACGTTCCAGCAAGTTCAGTACCAATATAACCGTTTCCGATAACCGCAACTTTAGCAGGTAATTCTTTCAAATCATCAAAGAATTGATTAGATTCAATCCCATACGTTGCGCCAGGAATGTCGGGTATATTGGGTGTTCCACCAGTTGCAATTAGTATGTGCTCTGAGACATATTTTGAGCCATTAACTTCAACTGTTTGATTATCAATAAATTTTGCATAGCCTTTAATGACTTGTACCTGATTTTTATCTAAATTTCTGAAATATGCGCCATGTAATCGTTCAATATATGCAGAACGGTTAGCAACTAATTTTTCAAAATCAAGTTGCGGCTGTTGTTTAGTAAACCCATAATCAGTAGCTAAATCAAAATCTTGTGCTAACGCTGCTGCAGACCACATAATCTTTTTAGGTACACATCCAACGTTGACACAAGTTCCACCAATTTCATTTCCTTCTATTAAAATTACTTTTTTTCCAAAAGAACCAGCTCGATTTGCTGCTGCAATTCCAGCAGAGCCTCCACCAATTACAATAAGATCTATTTTTTCCATAGATAACACTCCTTTTCTAGTGATAAAAAAGGTGCAACTACATGAATAGTTACACCTTTTTAAGTTTACTTCACTGCTACTTTAGTTTTTGATTCTTTAATCGTTACTTTGATAACACCTTTTACAGCACCAATTGTAATATTATCATTATCTTTTATTTGACCAGAAAGAAGAATATCACTTAGACGGTCCTCAACTTCTGTTTGTAATGCACGACGAATGGGTCTAGCACCATATTCTGGATCAAACCCTGCCTTAGCAATCACATCAATTGCTGCAGGTGATATTTTAACCTTAATATCTTGTTCCTTCAACCTATCAATAACTTCTTTAGTCATCAATTTCACAATCTCATGTAATTCAACTTTAGTTAATGAATGGAATATAATTGATTCATCAATTCGGTTTAAAAATTCTGGACGAAAGGCTTTTTTAAGAGCCGCGCGAATTTTTCCAGACATTGCCTTATATTCATCTTTTTCAGATTCTACACCAAATCCAACAAACTTCTCATCACGAACGGCAGTTGCACCTAAGTTAGATGTCATAATGATAATTGTATTTCTAAAATCAATACGACGTCCTTTAGAATCTGTTAAGTATCCATCATCTAACACTTGAAGTAAAATATTAAAAACATCAGGATGCGCTTTTTCAACTTCATCCAAGAGAACAACAGAATATGGTGTCTGACGAACTTTTTCAGTCAATTGTCCACCTTCATCATATCCAACGTAACCTGGTGGCGATCCAATCAAGCGACTTGTACTATATTTTTCCATATATTCCGACATATCCACTCGAATCATTGCTTCTTCAGAGCCAAACATAGCTTCAGCAAGTGCCTTAGCTAATTCAGTTTTACCAACACCCGTTGGCCCAAGGAACATGAATGAACCAATTGGTCTTGCTGGATTTTTCAATCCGCTTCTAGCACGTCGAATAGCCTTTGCAATTGAGCTAACTGCCTCATTTTGACCAATAACACGTTTATGCAAAATGTCTTCAAGATGAATTAAGCGATCACTTTCACTTTTATTCAATTGTTGTACTGGAACACCTGTCCAATCAGAAACAATTCCTGCAATTTCTTCGCTAGTTACCTTTATATCATAATGTTCTGCACTAGACTTAACGGCAGCATTTTTTTCGGCTTCTAAATCTTCAACCTGCTTTTTAACACGCATTTCTTTTGTACGAATACCCGCAGCTAATTCAAAATCTTGCTGACTAACTGCATCATCTTTTTGTTGACGCAATTCGTCAAGTTGATCTTGTTTTTTACTTAATTTTGATTTAGTCCTTGGGCGCTCAATACGAACCTGAGCAGCGGCTTCATCCATTAAATCAATCGCCTTATCAGGTAGGAATCGATCAGTAATATATCGATTACCCATTTCTACTGCTGCTTCAATTGCATCATCGGTAATTTGCACGCGATGATGTGCCTCATATTTAGGTCGGAGTCCCTTTAAAATATCAACAGTCTGTGCTTCTGTTGGTTCTTTGATTGTGATTGTCGCAAAACGTCGTTCCAAAGCAGCATCAGATTCAATGTATTTTTGATACTCATCTAATGTCGTTGCACCAATAACTTGAACTTCACCACGAGCCAATGCAGGTTTTAATATATTAGATGCATCTATTGCACCTTCTGCACCCCCTGCACCAATTAACGTGTGTAATTCATCAATAAATAAAATAACATCTTTAGTCGTGTATACTTCTTTCAATATTTTCTTTAACCGATCTTCAAATTCACCACGATATTTTGTTCCCGCAACTAATGATCCCATATCAAGCATCATTAATCGTTTTCCAATCATGTCTTCAGGAACGTTTCCGTCAACTAATCGTTGAGCAAACCCCTCAGCGATTGCAGTCTTACCAACACCAGGTTCACCAATTAACACTGGATTATTCTTAGTTCGACGACTCAATACTTGAGTTAATCTTTTCACTTCAGAATCTCGACCAATTACAGGGTCAATCTGCTTATCACGAGCCATTTTAGTCAAATCACGTGCTAATTCATCTAATGTAGGTGTTCCCTCTTCTGGAGTTTGTTTACCACGATTCTTTTGTCTCATCTGAACTTCACTGACACCAAGTTGACGGAAAATCATTTTACGTACCTGCTTAACATCAGCACTTAATCCGCCCATAATTCTTGATGATAATATTTCATTATTACTTGTTAGCGCTAGTAAAAGATGCTCTGTACCCACCTTACTTGCATTTAAATTTTTAGCTTCATCGTTAGCAATTGATAAAATCATTTTTGCTTTTGGTGAGTAAGGTAAATAATTATCATTTTTATTTAATCTCAATGATCCATAACCAGTGAATCTTTCGATTTCTTCCATTATATCTTCTGGATCAACATTAAATTGTTTCAATACTTTATCTGCAATACCATTTTGTACTTCAGACAAAGCCAAAAGTAAATGTTCAGTACCAACGGCTTGTTGACGATAGTGTTTAGCAGCTTCCTGTGCTCGAATAAGAACTTCTTTTGCACTCGGCGTAAATAAATTATCCATATTATTACCTCTTTCTACTCTTCATATCGTAAGCGATTAATTAAATTAATCAACATTTTAGCGCGTATCATATTTTCTGATTCTGTATCCATACCAAGAAAAACATCTTTCTTTATTATAGCTAAAACTAAATTTGATTCTTTTTTTGTCAATGTCTTCTCATCATATAAACTTTGAATAATATCGTAACCTTCTTGTTGGGATACGTTTGTACCAATTAAATTTTCTATTGTTTGAATAAATTCTTGATCTACAAAAAGATTTACCTTTTCTATCCTAATATATCCACCGCCACCACGTTTACTCTCTACTACATATCCATTTTGAATAGTAAATCGCGTGTTAATAACATAATTTATTTGCGATGGTACACAATTAAATAATTCAGCAACTTCAGAACGTTTAATGACTATTTCTTTTTCGTCTAAAAGAATTTTCTTAAAATACTTCTCAATCACATCAGAAATATTCTGACCCTGCATATTCATCACCTCAAATAGTTTGACTAATGTTGACTTTCATTATACGAAATATAAATTAAAATTGAAAGTTATTTGTCCTAAACAAAAAAAGGAATTTAAACATAAAGTTTAAATTCCTTTTTCAATTAATCGGGAAAACAGGATTCGAACCTGCGACCCCCTGGTCCCAAACCAGGTGCTCTACCAAGCTGAGCTATTTCCCGAACACAAAAAAATGCACCCAGTAGGAGTCGAACCTACAACCTTCTGATTCGTAGTCAGACACTCTATCCAGTTGCGCTATGGGTGCATTAAAAATATAAAATTAAAACAATAAATGGTGCCGAGGACCGGAATCGAACCGGTACGGTGATCACTCACCGCAGGATTTTAAGTCCTGTGCGTCTGCCAGTTCCGCCACCCCGGCATTTATTGAAAAGCGGAAGACGGGATTCGAACCCGCGACCCCCACCTTGGCAAGGTGATGCTCTACCACTGAGCTACTTCCGCAAAAAAATTAAAAAATGGTGCCGACTAGACGATTCGAACGCCCGACCCCCTGATTACAAATCAGGTGCTCTACCAACTGAGCTAAGTCGGCATAACTGAAAATGATGCGGGTGAAGGGACTTGAACCCCCACGTCTTACGACGCTAGATCCTAAATCTAGTGCGTCTGCCAATTCCGCCACACCCGCAGAATGTGGAATTGAAAATGAGCCGTGACAGGCTCGAACTGTCGACCCTCTGATTAAAAGTCAGATGCTCTACCAACTGAGCTAACGGCTCAAATGGAGGTTACAGGGCTTGAACCTGTGACCCTCTGCTTGTAAGGCAGACGCTCTCCCAACTGAGCTAAACCTCCAAATAATAAAAAAAGCATGGCAACGTCCTACCCTCGCAGGGGGCGACCCCCAACTACTCTTGGCGCTAAGAAGCTTA